>NZ_JBHTMU010000002.1:30000-185279 GCF_042679605.1 Litorisediminicola beolgyonensis | reverse complement strand
CGGCGGGCTGACCGGCGCGGCCGCGGTCGATCTCGCGCGTCAGGCGCTCGCCGACGCGCCCGCATTCGCGGTGGTCTTCGCCGCCGAAGCGCTGCTCTTCGCCGCCGCCGCGGTGATGGCAGCCCGCATCATAGACGGGCCGCGCCCCGCCAGCGCCGCTCTGCAACCGGGGGAATGAAGATGTACGATGTCGTAGTCGTGGGCGGAGGCCCGTCGGGCGCCACCGCCGCCGCCGATCTGGCCAGGGACGGCCACAAGGTCGCGCTTCTGGATCGCGAGGGTCGGATCAAACCCTGCGGCGGGGCCATTCCCCCGCGGCTGATCGCCGATTTCGACATCCCCGAGGACCAGCTCGTGGCGCGCATCACCACCGCGCGGATGGTGTCTCCCACGGGGCGTCAGGTCGACATTCCCGTCGAGGACGGCTTTGTCGGCATGGTCGATCGCAAGGATTTCGACCCGTTCCTGCGCGCCCGCGCCGAAGACGCGGGCGCCACGCGTTTCACCGGGACCTTCCTCAGGATCGACCGAAATAACGGCTGGCCCAGGGTGATCTTCCGCAACCGCGAGGGCCGCGAGCAGCATCTGACCACCCGCCTGATCGTCGGCGCGGATGGCGCCAAGAGCCGGGTTGGCCGGGCCGAAGTGCCGGGCGCCGAGGACGTGCCGCTGGTCTTCGCCTATCACGAGATCGTCGCCGCGCCGCGCGACCTCGCGCTCTACGATCCGGTCCGCTGCGACGTGATCTATGACGGCCGCATCTCGCCGGATTTCTATGGCTGGGTCTTTCCGCATGGCGACACCTGTTCGATCGGCATGGGCACCGAGCGGCCCGATGTCGACCTCAAGGACGCGACCGCCGCGCTGCGCGAGGCCTGCGGGCTCTCAGAATGCGAAACGCTGCGCAAGGAAGGCGCGCCGATCCCGATGAAGCCGCTCAAGCGGTGGGACAACGGGCAGGACGTGCTTCTGGTCGGGGACGCGGCGGGCGTCGTCGCGCCCAGCTCGGGCGAGGGTATCTATTACGCGATGGTGGCGGGCCGCGCCGCGGCGACCGCGACCGCCGCCTGCCTGGCCTCGGGGCGGCCGCGCGACCTGGCGCTGGCGCGGAAGATCTTCATGCGCGAACACCGCTCGGTCTTCCGGGTTCTCGCCTCGATGCAGAACGCCTATTACCGCTCGGACAGCCGTCGCGAGCGCTTCGTGTCGCTCTGCCATGACATCGACGTGCAGCGCTTGACCTTCGAAGCCTACATGAACAAGAAGCTCGTCAAGGCCCGCCCCCTCGCCCATCTGAAGATCGGGTTCAAGAACCTGGCGCATCTCTCGGGCCTGGTGCGGGAGACCCATGTATGACGCTCATTCCGGCCTGGATCGACGGCACGCTGACGCCGGTGGACAAGCTCGCCGCGCATGAGCGCGGCCTGCGCCACAAGGCGATCTCGGTCTTCGTGCTGCGCGGGCCCGAGCTTCTGATCCAGCGCCGCGCGATGGGCAAGTATCACACGCCCGGGCTCTGGGCGAATACCTGCTGCACCCATCCGCATTGGAACGAGACGCCCGAGGCCTGCGCGACCCGCAGGCTGTCCGAGGAGCTCGGCATCACCGGCCTGGCGCTGACACGGCGCGACCGGATCGAGTATCGCGCCGATGTCGGCGGCGGGCTGATCGAGCACGAAGTGGTCGATCTCTTCACCGCGGATGCGCCCGCAGGGCTGCGGCTCGACCCCGATCCCGCCGAGGTGATGGAGACGGCCTGGGTGACGCTCCCCGATCTTCGCGCAGAGATCGCGTCTGAGCCCGCGCGCTTCACGCCGTGGCTTCGGATCTACCTGGCGGAGCACGACCAGCGCATTTTCCCGGCGGATCTTCTGGCCTCGGCCTGACGGCAAGATCGACCCTGTTCCGGCCGGATCGCGCGCCGCGACGGCCTTATCTCAACCCGAAAACGTCTCGGCATAGCGCTCGCGGAGCGCCGCCTTCTGGACCTTGCCCATGGTGTTGCGCGGCAGTTCCTCTTGCAGCACCAGCTTGCGGGGATGCTTGAAGCGCGCCAGCGCCTCGGAGCAGGCCGCCATCATCGCATCGAGATCCGGCTCGGCGCCGGGGTCCGGCACGATCACCCCGAGGACGGTCTCGCCGAAATCGGGATGCGGCACGCCGATCACGGCGCTTTCCAACACGCCGTCCTGATCGTCGAGCACCATCTCCACTTCCTTGGGATAGATGTTGTAGCCGCCCGAAATGATCAGGTCCTTGTTCCGTCCGACGATCGAAACATACCCATCCTCGTCGATCTGTCCGAGATCGCCGGTGATGAAGAACCCGTCCTCGCGCAGCTCGGCGGCGGTCTTCTCCGGCATCTGCCAGTAGCCCTTGAAGACGTTGGGACCGCGCACCTCGATCTGGCCGACCTCGCCCTGCGGCACCTCATCGCCGGTTTCCGGGTCGCAGATCTTCAGCTCCACCCCCGGCAGCGGGAAGCCGACCGTGCCCGCACGACGCTCGCCGTCATAGGGGTTCGAGGTGTTCATGTTGGTCTCGGTCATGCCGTAGCGTTCGAGGATGCGGTGACCGGTGCGCTCTTCGAAGCGCTTGTGCGTCTCGGCCAGAAGCGGCGCGGAGCCCGATACGAACAGCCGCATGTTCGAGGCGACGTCCTTGGTGAACCGCTCGTCGTCGAGAAGCCGCGTGTAGAAGGTCGGGACGCCCATCATCGCGGTCGCGCGCGGCATCGCCTCGAGGATCGCGTCGAGGTCGAACTTCGGCAGGAAGACCAACTCGCCGCCCGCCACCAGCGTCACGTTGGTGGCGACGAAAAGCCCGTGCGTGTGGAAGATCGGCAGCGCGTGGATCAGCACGTCTTCATCGGTGAAGCGCCAATGCGCGGCGAGCGTTTCGGCGTTGGACAGAAGGTTGGTCTGGGTGAGCATCGCGCCCTTGGACCGCCCCGTGGTCCCGGAGGTGTAGAGAAACGCGGCCAGATCGTCGGCGCTGCGCGAAACCGTCTCGAACGTGGTGGATTGAGACGCGGCGCTGTCCATCAGCGAGCCCGACCCGTCGGCATCGTGTGTGTCGATCCCCGCGCCCAGACGCTCGGCCATCGGCGCGAGCGTGCCGCGCTTCGCGCTGTCGCAGACCAAAAGCTTCGCGCCGGAGTTCTCGACGAAATAGTCGAGCTCGCCTGCCGTGTAGCCGGTGTTGAGCGGCAGAAAGATCACCCCGGCCTGAGCCGCGCCCGCATAGAGCGCCAGCATCTCGGGGCTCTTCTCGACCTGCACCGCCATCCGGTCGCCGGGCTCGAGGCCACGCGCCACAAGCACATGCGCGATCCGCGCGGCGGTCTCCAGGAACACGCCATAGGTCAGGGTGCTGCCATCGGAGAAACGCAGGAAGGTTCGGTCGGATCCGGCGTGGCGGCCGAACAGGGTATCGTAAAGCGGATTGCTCATCGCGTCCTCCTGGGAAGCGGGCTGGGATGCAGGATCAGGCGGGCGCCGGTGCGGCGCTGGCCGCGAGGCGCGTGACATCGGGGGCGGCGACCACCTCTTTCTGGGCCGCGAAACGCTCGTGGTTCGTCGCCACGCGCGCGGTGTCGTAGAGGTAGTTCACCATGGTGCCAAGGCTTTGGCTGCGCCCGTTCTCGGACAGGTCGGCCTCGGCATGGACGGCATGGATCATCGCGCCGTTGCCGAGGTGGAAGCGGGCGACCGGATCGCGGGGCAGGCCGTCGGGGCGCTTAGCGTGCAGCAGGTATTGCGCCGCCAGCGCGGCCTGCGCGCGTGGCTCGTTCGGCGGCGTGATGCCTTCGTCGGACATCCAGCGGCAGAGGCCCGGGATCGGCGAAAGCGTCACGAAGGTCTTGAGCCCCGGCAGCGTCACCGAAAGATCCGAGACCACCTGCTTGATCAGCGAATTGCCAAAGGAGATGCCCGCGAGACCCGGCTGGCAGTTGGAGATCGAGTAGAACACCGCCGTGTCGGCCAGTTCGGGATCGAGCGGCGCGTGCCCGTCATCGAGCAGGCGCTGGATCGAGTTCGGCACGCCCTGGGTCAGCGCGACTTCGACGAAGATCAGCGGCTCGTCCGGCATCGCGGGATGGAAAAAGGCGAAGCAGCGGCGGTCGGGCGGCGCGAGCCTGCGGCGCAGATCGTCCCAGCTGGCGATGGCGTGCACGGCCTCATAGGCGATGATCTTCTCGAGGACCTGCGCCGGGCTTTCCCAGTTGATCGGCCGTAGCACCAGGAACCCGCGGTTGAACCAGCTCCGGAACAGGTGCTTGAAGTCCAGGTCCAGCGCCGCGAGCGCCGGGTCCTTGCCCATCAACCTCAGCAGATCCGCGCGCATGGCGACCAGGTGGCCGGTGGCGCCGAAAAGCTGGTTCAGACGCCGGATCAGCTCTTGCCGGGGCGGCTCGGCGGCGGCGGTGAAGGCGCGGTAGCTCTTGCCCGAGGGCTCGGCCTCATACGCGCCCAGCGCCTCGCGCACCGCAGCGGGGTCGAGGTTCAGATCGCCCGCGAGGTGCCGGAAGAACGCGATGCGCCCCTCGTCGTCGAGCGCCGCGTAGCGGGCGAGGATCTTGCGCGCCGCGGTCAGGCCCGAGGTCTCGTCCCTGGCCGAGACAAGCTCGCGCGTCAGCCGCTCGATCGGCTCGCCATCGGCGCGTGGTCCTGCGCCCAGCCTGTGGCGGCGTTCGAAAACCGTCGAGAGAAGATCGCCGAGCAGGGTCATAGCGCCGGTCCCATCACCATGTCGGGCAGCCAGGTGGCGATGCCCGGGAAGATGCAGAGCAGGACGATCGCGATCACCATGCAGGCGACGAAGGGCAGAGACCCCATCAGGATGGTCTTGAGCGAGATGTCCGGCGCGATGCCGTTGATCACGTAGAGGTTGAGCCCCACCGGCGGCGAGATCAGCCCGATCTCCATGTTGATCGTCAGGACCACCGCGAACCAGATCGGGTCGAACCCGGCGGTGGTGATGATCGGCAGAAGGATCGGCGCCGCCATCAGGATCACCGCGACCGGCGGCAGGAAGAAGCCCGCGATCAGGAGAAAGACGTTCACCGCCCCCATCAGCACCCAGCGATTGACGTCGAGCGTGCCGATCCACTCCGCGATGGACTGGGTGATGAAGAGCGAGGACAGCATGTAGCTGAAGACGCCCGCCGCCGCGATGATGAAGAGGATCATCACGCTCTCGCGAGTCGAATCCCGCAGGATCGTCCAGATCGCCGAGGGGCTCCAGAGCTGGTAGATCACCATCGCGATCACCATGCAGAGAAGCGCGCCGACCGCCGCCGTCTCCGACGGCGTCGCGATGCCGCCATACATGGCATAAAGGACGCCGAGGATGATCGCCAGGAAGGGCAGGACGCGCGGCAGGATCTCGAGCCGCTGGCGCCAGGTGTAGCTGCCCGCGGACAGCACGCCCGCATCGCCGGAGCGCCAGGTCGAATAGAGCGACCAGGCCATGAAAAGCGCGACCAGCATCAGCCCCGGAAGGACGCCCGCGAGGAACAGCCGCCCGATCGAGGTCTCGGTGGCGATCCCGTAGACGATCATCGTGACCGAGGGCGGGATCAGGATGCCGAGCGTGCCGCCCGCCGCGATGGAGCCCGCCGCGACCCCGTCGGGATAGCCGCGCTTGCGCATCTCGGGGATGCCCATCTTGCCGATGGCGGCGCAGGTCGCGGGGCTCGATCCGCTCATCGCGGCGAAAAGCGCGCAGGCCCCGAGGTTCGAGATGACAAGACCGCCCGGCACCCGGGTCAGCCAGCGCTCGAGCGCCTCATAGAGATCCGCGCCCGCGCGTGTCGAGGCGATGGAGGCGCCCATGATGATGAACATCGGGATCGACAGGAGCGCGAAATTGTCGAGCTTTCCAAAGAGGATCTCCGGCATCAGCTCCAGCGACCGCGGCCCGTCGAAGACGATCAGGAACAGGGCCGAGACGATCAGCAGGCCGACGGCCACGGAGACGCCCGAGAAGAGAACGACGATGGTGATGATGGCGACGATGGCGCCCAGAAGCAGCGGGTCCATCAGCTGTCCTCCAGCCCGAAAGGTTTGTCGATCCCGGCGACGACCGCGTAGAGGTCAGCGACGAGTTGCAAGAGGAACAGCCCGAGCCCTACGGGCAGCGCGAGATAAGGCTTCCAGAGAAGCACACCCCAGACCGTGTCCGACCGCCAGCCCCGGTCCCACGCGAAGTGCCACCACTCGTAGCCGTACCAGAGCATGATCGCAACGATCACGCAGGAGACGGCGAGCATCCCGACCGCGAGCGCCTTGCGCCAGCGGGGCGACAGGGCCAGGGGCACCAGGTCGACATTCACGTGACCGCGCAGGCGCTGGACATAGGGCAGGCCGATCAGCGTCGCCGCGATCATCAGGTAGACCACGGCCTCGGTCTGCCAGATCGTCGAGCCGTTCAGCACGAAGCGCACGAAGATCATCTGGCAGGTGATCGCCACCGCGATGACGATCATCGCCGCCGAGCACCAGCCCGCCACGGTCGAGATCGCGGCGACGGTGCGGAGAAACGGGTTGCCGCCTGTCCGCGCGACAGAGGGATCGTTGATCGTTCCGGACATGCGGTCCCTGTCCTTCTTGTTTGGGGAGGCCTCTCCCGAGGGTCCGGGGGACACGCCGCCCCCCGGCACCGGACCCGACAGAATGCGGGCCGTGACGGATCACTCGACGGCGAGCGCCTTGTCGAGCAGCTCCTGACCGCCTTCGGTCTCTTCGACGAAGGCCTTGTAAGAGGTCTCGGCCGCGATCTCGCGCCAGGCGTTGAACTCTTCCTCGGTCATGTCGTCGATCTCGACACCGTTATCCGCGAAGACCTGGCGGCTTTCGCCGTCTTCCTTCTTGGCCTCTTCCAGATAGAAGGCCTGCGCCTTGGCCGACGCATCCAGAAGCGCCTGCTGCTGCTCTTCGCTCAGGCCCTCGAAGGTCGTCTTGTTGATGAGCATCGGCTGATACATGAACCAGAGCGCATATTCGCCCGGAGGCGTGTAGCAGGCGACCTGCTCGTAGATGCGGTAGCTGACGAAGGACGAGGACGAGGTGTTGGCCGCGTCGAGAACCCCGGTCTGCATGGCGTTGTAGATCTCGGAGGACGCCATCGACGCGATCGAGGCGCCGGCACCGGCGAGCATCTGCTCAAACGCCTTGCCCGCGGCGCGGGTCTGAAGGCCCTGCACGTCTTCGGGCGCGGTGATGCAGCCCTCCTTGCCGGCGAACCCGCCCGCGAGATAGCCGTGGACCAGCACCATCACGTCATCTTCGGCCATCCGCTCTTCGAGCGCGTCCATGAACGGGCTCTCGACAAGCCGCGCGGCGTGGTCGTGGTTCTTCACGAGGCCGGGCATGAGCGTGAGGTTGTAGGCGGGCTGCTGGCCGCCGGCATAGGACAGCGGCAGGACCGTCATGTCGAGCTGACCGCGGCTGAGCGGCGTATACTGCTCGCGCGCCTTGAACAGGGACTGCGAGGGGAAGATCCGGAGCTCCAGATCGACGCCTGCGGCGGCGATTTCGTCGGCGACCATCTGGGCGACCTTGTGACGGACGTCATTCTCGGACCACTGGTGCGACAGGCGAAGCTGCGCGGCATCGGCGGCGGACACGGTCGCGGCAAGCGCGACCGTCAGTGCGGTCAGTGTGCGTTTCATGGTTTCCTCCCTTGAACTCGGCTGAGTATGACCGAGTCCCTCCGCAAGTCAACTTCTTGTATACAAGATTTGGGAAATTGCATTTTTGAACGGCCGGGAGTAGCCTTCTCACATGGAACAGCGCCGCGCTGACAGCATTGCCCGGATTCTCGAAGAAGAGATCTTCGACGGCACCCATCCCGATGGCACCCGCCTCGACGAGGTGCGTCTGGCGCAGCGGTTCGGTGTCTCGCGGACGCCGATGCGCGAGGCCCTGCAGAGGCTGTCGCTCTCCGGCCTGGTCGAACAGAAGCCGCGGCGTGGCGTCTTCGTGCGGCAGCCGAGCCCGGTCGAACTGATCGAGATGTTCGAGGTCATGGCCGAACTGGAAGCGGTCTGCGGCCGCCTCGCTGCGCTCCGGATCGACGAGGCGGCGCTCGAAGAGTTGGCCGACGCCAACACCCGCTGTCGCGATGCCGCCGATCGCGGTGACGCGGATGGCTACTACCACGAGAACGAGCGCTTCCATCACATTCTCTATCGCGAAAGCGGCAATGCCTTTCTCGCCGACGAGACGCGCAGCCTTCACCGTCGCCTGAAGCCCTTCCGCCGGACGCAGCTGCGCCTGCGCGGGCGAATGGACCAGTCTCTCGCCGAGCATGACGAGATCCTCGCAGCCCTCTCGCGCGGAGACGGGGCCGCCGCCGCCGAAGCGCTGCGGAGCCACGTCGCGATCCAGGGCGAGAAATTCCACCGCGTCTTGGCCGGACTGAAATCCGCGGCCGAGTGACGGTCCCGGTGGCCTAGAGCCACAGACCCGCGAAGATCACCACAAGACCGGACAGGCAGAGACCCATTGTCGGCAGGGGCTTCCGCGCACCGATCAGACCCGCCGAAAGCAGCGTCAGTCCCAGCCCGATCCGCGCGGCAGCGAAGAGCGCCAGCGCAGGCGCGTCGGCCAGCGCCAGAACTCCGGGATTGGCGACCATTCCCAGGGGGATCACGTAGAGCCCGACGCCCAGCGCCATCGCGGTCAGCGCCACCTTCAGCCAGTTCTCCCCGATCATGCCCGCGGCGATGAAGACCGCGCCGCAGACAGGTGGGGTGATGGTCGACAGGAGCGCGAACCAGAAGACGAAGAGATGCGCCTGCAGCGGCTCAAGACCCAGCTCGACGAGCGCCGGGCCCGCGACCGAAACGCAGATCACATAGGCCGCGGTCGTCGGCACTTCCATGCCGAGGACAAGGCAGGCCACCGCGGTCAGAAGAAGCGACGGCCACAAGAGCCCGCCCGACCCTTCGAGGATCAGCGAGGTGATCTTCACCCCGAGCCCGGTGATCGACAGCACGCCGATCACGATGGAGGCGCAAAGGATGATCGCGGCGATCATCGCCACCTGCTTGGCCGCGGTCAGAAGCGCGGTCTCCAGCCGGGCGCCGATCTCGGGCAGGCGGACCCGCAGCGATCCATCGGTCAGAAGCAGGAGCGCTCCGGCGAGGATCGCGAGCGCCGCCGCGTATTCCGGCGTCACGCCCGAGACGAACATGCCCCAGAGCAGCACCGAGAAGGGAAAGAGGAAAAAGAGCGACGTGACGATCACGTCGCGCCGGGCCGGGCGATCCTCTTCGGCCACGCTCTTCAGGTCGAAGCGCCGCGCATAGGCGTTGATGCCGACCCAGACGGCCAGAAAGTAGAGCACCGCCGGGAGCGCCGCGGCGGCCATGATCTGGGTGTAGGGAACGCCGGTCAGCTCGACCATCACGAAGGCGCCCGCGCCCATCAGGGGCGGCATGATCTGGCCGCCCGACGAGGCGACCGCCTCGACCGCCGCGGCGAGCCGCTTGGGATAGCCGAGCTTTGTCATCGCCGGGAGCGTGATCGCTCCGGTCGAGGCGACATTGGCCGAGGCGGAGCCGGAAATCGACCCGAACAAGGCCGAAGACAGGACCGAGACCTTGGCCGCCCCGCCCCTCAGCCGTCCGGCGGCGGATGAGGCCACGTTCATGAACCCCTGCCCCGCCTCGCCCGCGTTCAGGACGGCGCCGAAGATGACGAAGATCGCGACGACATTGACCGACACGCCGGTGAGCGTGCCCCAGATGCCGCCCTCGGCGATGGTCAACGTGCCCAGGAAGGACGCGAGCGGCGTGCCCGCATGGCCGAACTCGCCGGGAATGTGCTGACCGAAGAGCCCGTAGGCGAGCGCGGCGGAGGCCACGAGCGGCAAGGGCCAGCCGATGGCCCGGCGCGCGGTCTCGATCACCACGACCAGGAGTACGATCGCGACCCCGGTCTGGAACCGGCTCTCGAGAAAGCCGTACTGGTCGATCAGCCGGTCGCTCTCGACCGCGACCCAGAGCGCCGCCGCGACCCCGATCACCGCCAGAACCAGGCCGGAGCCCAGCCGCCACCGCCCCTCTGCGCCGTAGACCAGCGCGAACGGCAGGATCAGCGCCATGTGCAGGGGCCGCGCCACGAGGTTCGGCACCAGCCCGCTGAAGACGAGACCCAGATGGAACGCCACAAGAAGCGCGGCGAGCGCCAGCCAGAGAAGACGGGAGGGGGAAAGGGACATGGGGTCAGTCGAAGGGGCGCGGGCACGCGGGGCGCCCGCGCGCGTCGATTATTCGGAGGCGGTGACGGTCATGCCCGCCTCGTTGTAGTAGCGCAGCGCGCCGGGATGGTAGGCGCCGGTGATGTTCGCCATCAGCTCCGGCGTGACCCCGGCCCACCAGGGCGAGGCATCCGCCATCTTCGCCTTCTGCTCCCAGTAGGTCTTGGTCAGCGCATAGGCGGTGTCGTCATCCATCGCGGTCGTCGTGAAGGCCGCGACCGGAAGCGAGGTGGTGACGATGTCGCTCCCCTGCCCGGCATAGGTGCCCGCGGGGATCACGAGCTTGGTGCGCCCGGTCTCTTCGACCTCGGCGTCGCTCATCGAGATGACGGTGACCGGCATTGACGCCGCCACCTCGACCACGTTCGGCGCCGGGAAGGAGCCCGCCGTCACGAAGCCGTCGATCTGCCCGTTCTTCAGGGCCGCGACGGCGTTGGAGAGCTCGGCATCGGCGATCTCGACGCTGTCGGTCAGCCCGAAGAGACCCAGGTATTTCTCGCCCTCGGTCGCCCCGAACGATCCCTTGCCGAGCAGGATCGTCTTGCCCTCGAGATCGGCCAGCGACGTGGCGCCGCTGTCGGCGGACATCACGAAATGCATGGTCAGCGACGGGATCGGAAAGAGCGCGCGGATCTCGTCGAATTTCGGGTCGCCCTTGCCTTCGAACATCGCCTTGCCGCCCTGGGCGAGGCCCACGAGCGCGGGCGGCGTGGTGAAGACGTAGTCGCCGCCCCGGGCGCGCACTTCCATCACGTTCTGAACCGAGCCCTGGCTCTCCTCGACGGTGACCGAGATCTCGCCGTCGGTTCCGGCCTTCATCGCTTCGGCCAGTTCGACGCCCATCTGGTAATAGGACGAGCCGGTCTTGGCGGATTTGTAGGTGACACGGGTTTCCGCCGATGCGGCCCCGGCAATCAGCCCGAGCGCCAGCGCGGCGGAGACGAATTTCGCGTTGATCATGAGACATCCTCCCTGGTCCGGGACCAGTCGCCGGTCCCTCTGCATCGGTTGTGGGCCGGGAATTGGTGAATGTCGAGACGCGTGAGGCTCAGGCCCGGAAGGCGACCACCCGCGCCTCGCGGCCCAGCGCCAAGAGCGCCGTCGCGGCGATATCGGCCGAGGTCAGGCCCGCATCCGCGTACATCTCGTCCGGGCTCGCCTGGTCGATGAAGCGGTCGGGCAGGTGCAGCGTGCGCACCGCGAGACCCCGGTCAAGGAGGCCCTTGGCGGCCATCTGCTGGAGAACCATCGCCCCGAACCCGCCGATCGCGCCCTGTTCGAGCGTGATCAGGGCCGCGTGATGTCGGGCGAGACGGCGGATCAGGTCCATGTCGAGCGGCTTGGCGAAGCGGGCGTCGGCCAGCGTGACCGACACGCCTTCTGCCTCGAGCCGGTCGCAGGCGCGCTCGGCCTCGGTCAGGTGGGCGCCGAAGCTCAGTAGCGCGACGTCCGAGCCTTCGCGCAGCACCCGGCCCTTGCCGATCTCCAGAACCTCGCCGCGTTCGGGCAGCGCCACGCCAGTGCCTGACCCACGCGGGTAGCGGAAGGCGATGGGACCGCCCTCATGCGCGGCGGCGGTGGCGACCATGTGAACGAGCTCGGCCTCATCCGCGGCGGCCATCACGACCATGCCCGGCAGGGTGGCCATCGTGCCGATATCGAAGGCGCCCGCATGCGTGGCGCCATCGGCCCCGACGAGCCCCGCGCGGTCGATGGCGAAGCGCACCGGCAGCCCTTGCAGCGCGACGTCATGCACGACCTGGTCGTAGCCGCGCTGCAGGAAGGTAGAGTAGATGGCGCAGAAGGGCTTCAGCCCGGATGCTGCCATGCCCGCGGCGAAGGTCACGCCGTGCTGCTCGGCGATGCCCACATCGAAGACCCGCGCCGGAAAGCGCTTGGCCATGATGTCGACGCCGGTGCCCGAGGGCATCGCCGCCGTGACCGCGACGATGTCGGGATCGCGCGCGGCTTCCTGGGTCAGAGCCTCGCCGAAGACCTTGGTGTAGGAGGGCGCATTGGGCCGCGACTTGGCCTGTTGGCCCGTAACAGGGTCGAATTTCGACACGCCGTGCCCGCGATCCGCGGCCCCCTCGGCAGCGGCGAAGCCCTTGCCCTTGACGGTGCAGCAATGGATCAGCACCGGGCCTGTCGCCTGCGCCCGCGCCGCGCGCAGGACCGCCAGAAGCTGGCCCATGTCATGCCCGTCGACCGGGCCGATATAGTCGAAGCCCAGCTCCTCGAAGAGCGTGCCCTGCCCGCCTCCCATCACCAGCTGACGGGCGCGGCGCGCGCCTTCGCGCATCGGGCCGGGCAGCGCGGCCTCGACCCCTTCGGCCAGCGCCTTCATCTGGCGCAGAGGCCCGCCCGCGTAGAGACCGGAGAGATAGGCCGACATCGCGCCCACCGGTGGTGCGATGGACATCTCGTTGTCGTTCAGGATGACGAACAGCCTGCGTCCCTCGGCGCCCGCGTTGTTCATCGCCTCATAGGCCATGCCGGCGCTGATCGATCCGTCTCCGATCACCGCGACGGCGTCGCCCGTCGGCTTGCCCATGTCGCGCCCGACCGTGAAGCCCAGCGCCGCCGAGATCGAGGTCGAGCTATGCGCCGCGCCGAACGGGTCGAAAGCGCTCTCGGAGCGCTTGGTGAATCCCGACAGACCGCCCTTCTGCCGCAATGTGCGGATGCGGTCACGCCGACCGGTCAGGACCTTGTGCGGATAGCATTGGTGGCCGACATCCCAGATCAGCTTGTCCATCGGCGTGTTGAACACCGCGTGGATGGCGACGCTCAGCTCGACGACCCCGAGGGACGACCCCAGATGGCCGCCCGTCTCGGACACCGCCGAGATGACCTCGGCGCGCAGTTCGTCGCTCAGTTTCGCGAGGTCGCGGTCGCTCAGAGCCTTCAGGTCCGACGGACCGGCGACGCGGTCGAGAAGCGGGGTGTCTGGTCGGGTCATGGCGTCATCCTCCTCGGCGCTGAGAGAGTTTGGCGCCACGTCCCGATGTCGCGCAGGCGGTATCAGGACGTGGCGCCGTTCCTGTAGCCAACAGGAAGTTTCGGAGTACAGGGGCACTCCGATATCCGGTCGTCATGGGAAGGGTGCCGACCGGATCGGTGGGGACAGAGGGGCGGCCGGGGCCGCCCCCCGTGCCGTCATTCGTAGACCGGAGCCCCGGTCGTCGCGAGCTCGGGCCAATCCGAGATCACGTTCATGCCCTGCATCGGCTGCTGGTATCCCTTGTGGCAGGTCTTGCAGGCGGCCTTGGGCGCGTCGCCATGCACCGGACCGAGCCGGTTCTCGGGATACTCGGAGGCCAGCGGCACGAGGTAGTCGTTGTTCAGCTCGAGAACCATCTGGATGCCCAGCGTCTCGGTCGACCATTGCGGCGTCACCTGCGCACCGTCGTAGAAGGCGCGGGTGTTGTGACAGAAGGTGCAGTTTACCCCCAGCGAGTTCGCCACGTAGTTCATCAGGCTGAAGGTCCGCTCGGTCTGCTGCCAGGTCCGCACACCTTCGTCCGCCGGGCTCTCGGCGACATGCGCCTCGAGATTGTGGACGCCGATCTGCTCGCCGTTCAGGAGATAGGCCTCGAGCGCGTCGGAGGGCAGCGAGGTGTACTGGCTCTGCACCGTCACCCGGTTCTGGTTGGCGGACCAGCCGCTCATCGCCTCGTTGACCGGGTCGATCTTGAACCAGATCTCCGAAGGCACGTTCTGGCCGCGGTGGCAGGTGTAGCAGGTGACCCCGACCTCGGCATTGGCGTTCACGTGACCCGCCCAGTACTCGTTGATGTTCTGGGTCATCTGGATCATCCGCCGGGCGACCACCTTGGTATAGGCGTCGTCGGCGGCATAGTTGCCCTCGTCGGCACCGGCATGGCAGTAACCGCAGCCCTGTTCAGGCGCGACCCATTGGGTCATCGCCAGCATGAGCCGGTTGAAGTTGTCGGTCGTGACCTCGCCCAGAACCTGAACGTTCTCGTAGATGTCCTTGGCCAGCTCCGCGCCCTCTTCGGGCACGTAGGGCGCTTCGGTGTAGTAGTCGGCGATGGTCGGATCGGCGGTTTCGATATCGGTGACGAACTTGCTCACCACCATGCCGGTGCCCCGGGGACCGGTCTGCATCGACTTCGTGGCAAGCGGCTGGCCGAAGGCCACGAGCAGCGCCGCGACCAGGACCGCCCCGCCCGCGACCCCGACGAGGACCGCTGGTCCGAAGAGGTTTTTGGCGGGATTGTCCCTGTTCCAGCTGTTGAACCATTCAGGCAGCATGTCACTCCCCTCCCCCGATGAAGCCCTGATAGGACTGGTCGAACGCCTCGTAGCCGTACGAGCCGTCATAGGCCGGGGCGAAGCTGTGTTCCTGCGCCCAGATGAACCAGTTGTCGACGACGGTGCCGGTCAGAAGGATGCCGATGCCGCCGGTGATCGGGGTCAGAACCGCGAACCACCAGGCCCAGCGGTGGATGCCCTCCATCGTGGCGTTGAAGCCCATCGTCCAGCGCCAGAACAGTGCCGCCCGTTCGCTGGCCGTGCCGCGATCGACGATCTGTTCGAGCTCGCGGTCGCCGCCGTAGCGGGTCACGGCGAGGATCGTCGCGCCGTGCATCGCGAAGAGCAGGACCGAGCCGTAGAGGAACACGATCGAGAGACAGTGGAACGGGTTGTAATAGAGGTTGCCGTAGCGGATCGAGAAGGCCGTGGTCCAGTCGAGGTGCGGAAAGATGCCGTAGGGCACGCCCTCGGACCAGGAGCCCATGAGGATCGGCCGGAAGAGACCGAGGACCAGGAACAGCCAGATCGCTGAGCCGAAGGCCCAGAAGACATGCTTGCCCATCCGCTGTTCCTTGGCGAGCAGGTAGGATCGTGCCCACCAGCTCATCACCGCGACGAGCAGGAAGAAGCTCGCGATGATGTACCAGCCGCCATCGTCGAGCGGCGGCATGCTGAGCCCGTGTTCGGGCGAGGGCGGCTCGAGCGCCAGCCAGAAGAGCTGGCGGATGAACTCGGGGATCGACCAGCCGACCTGCGCCAGCATGTTGAGACCGATGATGAAGATCGCGAGCCCGCCGGTGGCGAAGCTGACGACGCCGGTCCAGCCCAGGTAGAGCGGACCGATCTGCGCGTTACCGAGCCAGCCGGCGAGGGTCGAGAAGCCGGGTGTCCCGATCCTCTCCTCGGCCATCTGCCCGTTGTCGTTCATCCCGAGTTCCGGCGCGCCTTGCACCTGAACCTGGTTGAAGATGTTCTGATATTCGAGCGACGGCATGGCTCACATCCCCCCGTTGACGTGGCCCCAGAGCGGGAGCTCCAGCCACCAGTTCCACCATTCCGGCCAGCCCTTGGTCCAGACCGGGCCCGAGATGATGATGCAGACCGCCGAGAAGAAGACGGCGTTGATGGCCAGGAGGAAGCCCAGCCGGTGGATCCCCAGCGGTCCCACCGAGTAGCCGATGAAGTCGCGGAAGAAGGTGTCCTCGTGATCCGGCGTCTTCATGACCTCACCCTTCTCGGGATTGGCCGCCGACAGGATCAGGCCACCGTGCAGCGCCAGCGCCAGGGTGGTGGTGAAGAAGAGCGTCACCGCCAGCATATGCGCCGGGTTGTAGTGGAAATGCAGGTAGGCGTAGCCGGTGTTCGAAACCCAATCGAGGTGACTGAAGATCCCGTAGGGAAACGCGTGCCCCCAGGCGCCCAGAAGGATCGGGCGGAAGATCACCAGCGTGACATAGGCGAGGATCGCGAAGCTGAAGGCGAAGGGCACATGGTAGCCGATGCCGAGCTTGCGCGCGATCTCGACCTCGCGCAGCGCCCAGGAAATGAAGGCCCCGGTCGCGCAGATGGTGATGATCTGCCAGAGCCCGCCCTCCATAAGCGGCGCGGCTCCGAGACCGTAGCTCAGATCGGGCGGAGCGATGCTGATGAGCCAGGGGTTAAAGGTTCCCTGCTGAGACGCGCCCCAAAAGATCAGGATCGTCCCCAACAAGGCGAAAAACGCGGTCGTGACCCCGAAGAAGCCCACATAGAAAGGGCCTACCCAGAAATCGAACAGATCGCCGCCGATCAGCGTCCCTCCGCGAACGCGATACTTCTTCTCGAAACTGAGCATTGCCATTGTCTCGGTCTCCGCTGTTGTCGCGGCGCGTCCCGGGCGGGTGGCCGTGAATGTCGAACGTGTCGGTATCTGCGGGCGGCCGCCGGGACGTCACCGCCCGCAGAGTTCTCGTGCACCTCTTTGGTCCCGCGCACGCCGAGGACGGCGCACGCGACGGGTCAACCGCCGGCCTTTTGGGCCGCGATCTCGAACCAGTTGAAGTGATCCGTGCTGAGCAGGACGAGATGAATCATCGCCGCCAGCAGGAAGAGGAAGACACCCTGGGCCACGAAAACGCGGCGGGGGTCGAAGATCAGCCAGATCTTGTAGAACTTTGCCATCTCTCTCTCCCTCAGAACCACGGACGCCAGATGAAGGTCGCAAGGTGTGCGACCACTGCCACCGCCGAGAACAGCCAGAGGCCGCTCATGTAGACGGAATGCAGTTCCTGCGCCTGCTCGTCGGTGAGACCTGTGAAGGACAGGTCGGTATTATCAGCCATGAACTTTCCTCCGGAACGTTTAGCTGACGCCGCGAGTCCCTCGCGGCGGGGACCCCCGGGGGTGTGGACGCCCCAGAGGCTCTGGCCCTCCCTGGTGGAAGGATCAGGTCGGATCGGCCGTCAGGCCGAGAACAGGATCGGCGTGATCCGGTCGGCTTCGGCCCAGGCGCGGGCGAGCGGCCCGTGCAGGAAGAGCGTCTGCTTCTGGAACACGTCGAGCAGCCAGAACACCGTGGCGAAGGGGATCGCCAGAATGAAAATCAGGCTGAAATAGAGAAGGAATTCGGTCCCGCGACGGCTTCTGTGCCTGGGCGCGTTTGACGTGAAATCACTCATGTCGATCCTCCTGTGGTCGGGGTCAGGGACAGGACCGTCTCCCGCAGGACGCGGCTCGATCCCTCTTTCAGCGCAGCCGCCTCGGCGGCGTCGCGCAACTGCTTTGCGGCGGAAATCCTCGTGAGCACCGGATGGGTCGCGACGATCCGGTCAAGCTCGGCCTGCGCATCGGCATCCCAGGGCATGTCGCGGCGGAGCGGCGTCAGCGTCGCCTCGCCCGCATCCATCGCGCTGCCCAGGGGCAGGATGTGGAAGAGCGCATCGAAGAGGCCGTTGCAGACCTCCTGAAGCAGGTAGACCGCCCCGGCATAGCCCATCATCGGCGTGCCGGTATGCCTGCGGATCGCGGCGCCCGGGAAGCTGGCCGGGATGAAGGTCGGCTTCGGCCCGTGCCCGGCGCTCATCTCGGCCAGGTACATCTTCTCGTTGATCGATCCCAGGATCACGAGCGGCCGCTTCTGGTGGATCTCGGCCCGCACGCGGTCATTGTCGGTCTTGGCCCCGGCCTTGCGCTCGACCGCAAGCGCGCAGGGGAGCCCCAGATCGGTCTCGAGGAAATTGCGGATGCCGCGAGTATAGGTCTCGTTCGCGACGATCCCGAAGCTCGCGGTGGCGAAGAAATCCTGCGTGACCGAGCGCCAGAGATCCCAGAGCGGCTTGAGCGTCGAATGCTTCTCGCGCTCGATGAACGGCTCGGGGTCGAGACCCAGGAGATCGCCCAGTTTCCGCAGGAACAGGGTCGAAGATTCCATCCCGATCGGCGCCTGCAGGTAGGGTTTGCCCAGTACCTCGCAGAGGCCGCGCCCGAACTCGCGATACATGCAGATATTGACGTCGGCGTTCACGAGATTGCGCATCTCGGCAAGATGGGAGCCGAGCGGCATCACCATGTTCACCTCGGCCCCGATCCCTTCGACCATGCGCCGGATCTCGGCGAGGTCGGAGGGCATGTTGAAGGTGCCATACATCGGCCCGAGGATGTTGACGCGCGGCTTTGCGCCTTCCTCGCGCTTTTTCTCGGGCGGCATCCGGCCCTTGGTCATGCCCCATTCGGTGAAGATCCAGGTCATCGCGCGGTCGGCGGCCTGCCATTGGTCTTCGTCGATGGTCCGGGGCAGGAAGCGCTGGATCGTGGTTCCTTGCGGCGTCACCCCGCCGCCGATCATCTCGGCGATGGAGCCGGTGACGACCACGGCGGGCAAGGCCGGATCGAGCGTGTCCCAGGCGCGCTTCATCGCGCCCTCGGTGCCGTCGCGTCCGAGCTCTTCCTCGCCAAGACCGGTGACGACGATGGGCAGCTCGTGCGGCGGCAGCGCGTCGGTGTAATGCAGAACCGAGGTGACGGGCAGGTTCTCGCAGCCGACGGGACCGTCGATCACGACCTGCAGGCCCTTCACCGCGCAGAACGCGTAGACCGCGCCCCAATAACCGCCCGCCCGGTCATGATCCTGGATCAGCATGACCGGCCTCCCCGCATCGAAAACACGGCGGCTTGAGCCGGAATAGAGACGATCCCGCTCATATCATCCGCTCCGCGTCAGCGCGTTTCTGCTGCTTCTCGATCTTCTTGAGGTTCTGCGCGCGGAAGTCGGGCCGCGTGTTCGGTGCGCCCTCCCAGACCCCGGCGGTCTCGCCGGTCCCGACACCTTCGAAGAAGGCGCGCATCCGTGTCATCCGCTCCTTTCCGGCAATCGCCGCGTTGACGATCTCGGCCAGCGCGCCCGCGCCGGCGGGGCCCATCAGCGGCCGCGCGGAAATGAGGTTGGTGTAATAGAGCGCCGGGATACCCAGCTCCTTGGCCTTCTGCACGACCGGCGTGGTGCCGATGGCGAGGTCGGGCTGGACCGCTTCCATCGCGGCGAGATCGTCCTCGAGCGAGGCACGGAACACGACCTTCACTCCCTTCGCTTCCAGCCAGTCGCGATCCGCCACCGACCAAGGGGTCTTGGGGCAGGCAGTGCCGACATAGGCGAGATCCGCGCCGCTCTCGACCAGAAGCCGGGCCACCAAAAGCTCGGATCCCTCGTAGCCCGAGAGCGTGATCCGGCCCTTGATCGGCGCGGACGCAAGCGCGCCGCGAATGGCGTGGAGCATGCCGTTTTGGGCCGCCGCGATCTTGTCGGCGGCGATCCCGTAAGCCTCGCCCACCGCACCGAGCCAGGCCTGCGTGCCCTCGACGCCGACGGGCGCCGATCCGACGACGGTCCGGCCCGCGGCCTGGAAGGAGCGGACGGCGGCGGTGTAGAAGGGATGGATCGCGGCCACGACCTGGCAGTCGAGCGCGGCATAAAGCTCGCGCCACTCGCGGCAGGGCACGACCGGTCCGGCGGCGAGCCCCATTGGCGCGAGCATCCCGCCGATCACCACCGGGTCCGCCGGGAACATCTCGCCCAGAAGCGCGACTGCCGGGCGATCCGTCACGCGCCCCTCGGGCGCCGCGACCGGACCCGCCGCGATCTCTTCGCGGGCATAGTCGAGCATCGCGCCCGCGAGCACGTCCTTGGCCTCGGCATGGGTCGGGATCCCGAAGCCCGGTACGTCGATGCCGACGATCCGCACCCCGTCGATCTCGCGCGGCAAGAGCCTGAGCGGGACGCCGGATGCGGTCGGCACGCAGAGGTTCGTCACCACGATGGCGTCGTAGCGTTCGGGATCGGCCAGCTTGTGGACGCTGTCGCGGATGTCCTCGAAAAGCTTGCCGGTCACGAGGGTCTCGGAGTTGAACGGCACGTAACCGACCGAGCGCCGCGCGCCGTAGAAATGCGACACGAAGCTCAGCCCGTAGACGCAGCAGGCCGAGCCCGAGAGCACCGTGGCGACCCGCTTCATCCGGAGCCCGACGCGCAGGCTTCCGAAGGCCGGGCACATCGACTGCGGTTTGTCATGCGGGCCCTTGGGGTAGTCCGCGGCGTAGCGGTCGAGGATCTCGGACTGTCCCGCGTCGCGCGCTGCCTGCTCGAGCGTCGCTTTCGCGCCGCAACCGCCGGTCAGCTCTGGCTTCTGGGTCTGGTCGATCTCGTCTTTCACTCGGCCGTCCAATCTTGGTCTCAGTTCCGTTTGCGCAGCTCTCGCGCGGGGCCGTGCCCCGCCGCGCCGTCCTCACGCTTCGTCGTAGATCACCTCGAGCGACACTTTCGGCACCGCGTCCTTGCCGCGCATGTCGGCATCGGTTGCAGGCTGGAGCGTCACGCCCGCGCCGGTCTCGGAGCCGTCGAAAAGCTCCAGAAGCCCGTCCTGGCTGAGCGGCGCGGGGCGCACCGGGGGCGCGCCCGCAACCGCCTCGGCCAAGCCCGCGAAAAGCGCACCCCAAGGCGAGGCCGATGTGCCGACGATCTGGTAATTCGCTGATTTCTTCCGCAGGTCGTCGTCCTGCGGGATCGCGGCGAGAACCGGGATGTCCACGGCCTCGGCAAAGGCCTGCGCCTCGCCCGATCCGTCGTCCTTGTTGATGACGAGACCCGCGACGCCGACATTGCCGCCGAGCTTGCGGAAATACTCCACCGCCGAGCAGACGTTGTTGGCGACGTAGAGGCTCTGCAGGTCGTTCGACCCGACGAGGATCACCTTCTGCGCCATGTCGCGCGCGATCGGCAGGCCGAAGCCACCGCAGACCACGTCGCCCAGGAAGTCGAGAAGCACGTAGTCGAAATCCCAGTCGTGGAAGCCAAGCTTTTCCAGAAGCTCGAAGCCGTGGATGATCCCGCGCCCGCCGCAGCCGCGACCGACCTCGGGCCCGCCAAGCTCCATCGCGAAGACGCCGCCGCGCTTGAAGCACACGTCGCCGATGGCGACCTCTTCGCCCGCGAGCTTCTTGCGGGTCGAGGTCTCGATGATCGTGGGGCAGGCCTTGCCGCCGAAAAGAAGGCTCGTCGTATCCGATTTCGGGTCGCAGCCGATCAGCAGCACCCGCTTGCCCTGTTCGGCCATCATGTGACTGAGATTGGCGAGCGTGAAGCTCTTGCCGATCCCGCCCTTGCCGTAGATCGCGATGATCTGGGTCTTCTTGGTCGCCTCGCTGGGCAGCACATCGGCGAGATCCTCATGGGCCTCGTCGCGCAGCCTCTGGTCGAAATCCTTCAGGTTGGGGACTTCGTCCTTCATGGTGTTTCCTTCCAGTCGAGGATCATTTTCAGGCAGGAGGCGTCCTCGAACGCGGTCCTGTAGGCATCGGCCGCCTCCGTCGCGGCGCGGCGGTGCGAGATCAGTCCGGCCAGCGACAGCGCCCCGGCCTCGATCAGAGCGCGGGTGGCGATCAGGTCCTGCGGGGTCCATTCCGCCGCGACGCGCAGGCGGGCCTCCTTCATGAAGGCGGGCGGAAAGGCGAAGCTGAGCGGCTGGGCGTAGAAGCCCGCGAGCACGATCTCGCCCCCGCGGGAGATGCGGCGCACCAGGTCGTTCAGGATCGCGGCATTTCCGGAGGCGTCGTAGATCGCGCGGTAATCGTGGCGCGGGTCGTCTTCGGGCGCGATAACCTCGTAGCCGTCGGCACCGGCGCGGCGGGCGGGATCGATCTCCCACACCGTGGGCGCGGGCGCTCCGGCGGCCAGAGTGAGCCGCGCGAGAAGGCGGCCAAGGACGCCATGTCCGACGATCAGCTCGGGCGGGTGCTTGTCGAGACCCGCCATCGCGTGGCGCGCCGTCGCCGCGAGCGCCAGGAGCGCGCCTTCGGCCCCAAGCGTCGAATCGATCCGCGCGACTCGACCGGCCTCGGTCACGAGGCGCGAGGATGCGCCACCGAACAGACCGTAAGCGCCGTCGAAGCAGGACGCGCCGGGCACGAAGACCGTGTCGCCGGGGCGGAAGCCGGTCTCGGGCCCGGCCTCGACCACCTCGCCCGCGGCCTCGTAGCCGGGAACGAGCGGCCAGCCCATGCCCGGAAAGGGCGGCATATCCCCGGTCCAGAAGAGTTTTTCGGTGCCGGTGGAGATCCCGGAAAAGGCGATGTCGACGACGATCTCGCCGGGCTGGGGATCTTTGAGAGGAAGCGTGTCGACCGACAAGGTCCGGGGTTTGCTGAGCAGGACGGCTGATGCGTGCATGTCGGTCTCCCCCCTTTTCCTTGCGCCGGTTTCGACAACTCTCCCGAGAATCGGAGGACTGTCAGTCCAAGCTTACAATTCAGCTGTCAGACTAACAGGACAGTGCAACCTGTCAATGAAAATGGACACTCACCCGGGCTTGCGCGCGGTGACGATGCTGGTCACGAAAGGCCGCTTGGGGTGGATCGGGCGGTCGGGGACAAGACCCGCGGCGTGGCACAGATCCGCGATCCGCGACGCCGCCCGCGTGGTCCCGGTGCCCATCGCCAGCGTGTAGAAGGAGAAATAGACATCGCCCGCCCGCTCGGGCCGACTGCCGCCCGACATCGGCTCGGCCACGATCAACCGCCCGCCCGGAGGCAGGGCCTCGGCCACCTTGGCCAGAAGCGCCGCGACGGTGTCGTCGCTGTGGTCGTAGAGCACGCGGATCAGGCTGATCGTATCGGCGCCCTGGGGCAGCGGATCGTCGCGGAACGAGCCTGCAGCGGTGTCGATCCGGTCGGAGGCGGGCTGGCCCGCAAGCCGTTCTTTCGCGGCGGCGATCACCGGCGGAAGATCGAACAGCGTCACGCGGAGCTTCGGGTGCCGCGCCGCAACCGCCGACGCGAACGCGCCGGTACCGCCACCGATGTCGAGGAGATGGCGGGCGCCCGACAGGTCCGTCGCGGCCAGCACATCCTGCGCGACGAGCCCCTGGCTTTCGGCCATCAGGTTGGAATAGCGACGGGCGCGCTCGGGGTCTTCGGCGGCGCCCGCTCCGAACACGTAGGGCCAGAACCGCGCCAGTTCCGGGTCCGTCTCGCCGCGCAGGAACGCGACCGGATCGGCGAGATCGCGATAGAGAATATCGTGATGCAGGATCATGTCGCGCAGTCCCGGCACGCCAGCCAGCGCCGCGCCCCGCAGGGTCAGCCGTACCTGGTCGTCCCGGAGCGTCAGAAGTCCGAGCGCCGCCCCAGCCTGAGCGAGACGATGGAAGCGTTCGGGCGCAATGCCCGTCTCGCGCGCAAGAGCGTCGAGCACCTCAGGGCCATCGAGCAACCGCTCCAACAGCCCGAGGGACACCAGCGCAGACAGCACCTGGCTTGCAACAAATCCCTGAACAAGCTCGAAAAGCTCCCGCCCCTCGCTTCTAACCTTTCGTTTCAGAAGGGGAATCCGTGCCGCCCAGCGCTGGAATCCGGGCTGCGCGGCAAGACGGAGGAGACGTGTATGGAGATCGCGGCGGCGGAGGCCCGGGGACGCCTCTCCGGAGACTTCCACCACCGCGATCAGGCCCGCGCGGGCTTCAGGACCGGTGTCAGTCGCTCGGCCTGCTTGCGGACCATCCCGGCCAGCATGGCCTCGCCGGGACAGGACGGGATCGAGGCGATGGCACCCGACAGGATGTCTTCGAGACGCTTCACCGCGCCCTCGACGCCCAGCTCGGTCACGGCGTTCGGACGTCCGTGCAGATCGTCCTGATGGGCGGGCTTGCCGAGGCTCGCCTCGGTGCCCAGCGCATCGCGCAGATCGTCGGCCACCTGGAAGGCTTCGCCGATCCGGTCGCCAAGCTCGGCCCAGGGCTCGGCCTCCTGCCCCGCGGCAACCGCGCCCATCTGGGTCGCGGCGATGAAGAGCGCACCGGTCTTCGAGCGGTGATAGGCGGAGAGGTCGATCTTCGCCTCGCTTTCCCATCCCTGCCCGGCGCAGATGCCGTGCGGCATGCCCGTCCGGCAGGCCAGCGTCCGGATCAGTTCGAGACCGCGCAGGGGCGCCACCGCGGCGGCCTCGGCCAGTACGTCGAAGGCGAGGATGATGAGCGAGTCGCCGGTCAGGACCGCCAACGGCTCGGAATAGGCGCGATGGACCGACGGCTTGCCGCGCCGGAGATCGGCATCGTCGAAGCATGGCAGGTCATCATGAACGAGGCTGGCGCAATGGATCAGCTCGAGCGCGGCGGCAGCGGCGTCGGACAGTTCCGGGCGGTCGTCGCCGCAGGCCATTGCAACCGACAAGAGAATCGTCGGACGGATTCGCGCCCCGCCGGGAAGGCAGGCATAAGGCAGTGCGCGGGAGAGAGTCGCCGGGGCGTCGGGCCCGCCCGCCGCGTGCATCAAGGCCGCCGAGACCGCCGCGTCGATCCGTGAAGTCAATGACATGACATGTCTCCAATTCGGCCACCATGCAGATTGTCAGTTCTACATGACACATACTGTAAATCATACTGGACATACCGACTCCCTGAGTCAACAATTGAGGCATGAACGCCGACTCCTCCCTTTCGAATGGGCTGCCCGACATCGTCATCGGTGCCGGGATCGGCGGCCTCGCCACCGCCCTGCGTCTCGCGTCCGCGGGACGGCGTGTCTGCGTTCTGGACAAGGAGCCTCGGCCCGGTGGCAAGGTACGCGAGATCGGCGGTGTCGCCGCGGGTCCGACGGTCCTGACGCTCCGCTGGGTCTTCGACGAGCTCTTCGCCGAAAGTGGTGCGCGGCTCGGGGATCACGTCACGCTCCGCCCCCTGCCCTGTCTTGCCCGGCATTTCTGGACGGATGGCAGCCAGCTCGACCTCTTCGCCGACGAGTCCCAGAGCGCCGAGGCGATCCGTGCCTTCGCCGGACCCAAGGCGGAGCGGGAGTTTCTCAGCTTCACTGCCCGCGCCCGTCGGCTCTTCGAGGGATTCCTCGATCCGATGATGCGCGCGCCTGTCCCGCGCGCGACCACGCTCGCCGCGCATGTGATCCGCCACCCGCGACTGATCAGGGACATGGCCCCGGCCAATACCCTCGACGCGCTTCTGAAAGACAGCTTCACCGATCCGCGGCTGCGCCAGCTTTTCGGGCGCTACGCCACCTATGTCGGCGGAAGCCCCTATCGGTCTCCGGCGCTGCTTGCGCTGATCTGGCAGGCCGAGGCCGCTGGCGTCTGGGCGATCGACGGCGGCATCGCCGCGCTGGCCAAGGCGCTTGCCGAGCGGATCCAGGCGCTGGGCGGCGAGGTTCGACTGTCCACCCCTGTCAGCGAGATCGAGACCCGGTCCGGCAGGGCGCAGGCGGTTCGACTGTCGGACGGAACGCGCATCGCAGCGCGCAGCGTGACCTTCAACGGCGATCCCCGCGCTCTGGCGCTGGGCCTGCTCGGACCCGACGCCCAAGCCGCGCTGCCCAAGGCGATCCTCAGGATCGAGCGGTCGCTCTCCGCCGAGGTCTGGAGCTTCCGCGCCCGGATCGGCGGACCGGAACTGTCGCATCACAACGTCTTTTTCCGAGACGATCCCTGTCCCGAATTCGAGGCCCTCGCCGCTGGCAAGACCGCCCCGGACCCCACCCTTTATCTTTGCGCCCAAGACCGGCTCCCGGGCCGGCCTCTCCCTGACCAAGACCGGATACAAATCATCGCCAATGCGTCCCCCCTCGCGCAGGAGCCCCCGACCCCTGAGGAGGACCCACCATGTCCGACACGGATTTTTTCGACTCTCACGCGTTTCGGGACGACGTTCAGCCCCGAACCGGACGGAACGGCCCGCCAGACAGCACCGGATTTCGAGGTACTGAGTCCGGGAAGCGCCGGTTCCCTCTACGGGCAGAGCCCGCATGGAATGATGGCCGCCTTTCAGAGACCGACCGCCCGAACGGCGATCGACGGCCTCTACCTGGCGGGGGGCGGGACGCATCCGGGCGCGGGCGTGCCGATGGCAGCGCTTTCCGGACAGCACGCGGCCGCGGCGATCTTGACGGACCGTGCTTCAACCTCGCGGTCCCGCCGAACGGCTACGCCTGGTGGTATATCGACGGCATCAGCGACGATGGCAGCCGCGCCATCTCGATCATCGCCTTCATAGGGTCTGTCTTCTCGCCCTGGTATCGCTGGTCGGGTCGGCACGATCCCGAGAACCACGTCTGCATCAATGTCGCCACCTACGGGCCCGGCGGTCGCTTCACCATGACCGACCGGGGGCGCAGCGCGCTCCGGCAAAGCGAGGATCGCTTCCAGGTCGGTCCCTCCGCGCTCAGCTGGAACGGCGACACGCTTGTGATCGAGGTCAACGAGCTTGCCGCACCGCCGCTCCCTGGCCGGGTGCGCGGCACGATCCATGTCAAACCCGCCGCCATCACCGATGTCGAGCTGCCGCTCACGCCCGACGGCGCGCATATCTGGCGGCCCTTCGCCCCGGTCGCCGAGATCGAGGTCGATATGGAGGCGCGCGGCTGGCAATGGTCCGGTCACGGCTATTTCGACGCGAATTTCGGCACACGCGCGCTGGAAGAGGATTTCTCCTACTGGACCTGGGGCCGCTACCCGACCGCCTCGGGCGCGACGTGCTTTTACGATGCCACCCGGCGCGACGGGACCGAACTGTCGGCGGGTGCGAGGTTCGGATCGGACGGCTCCGCCGAGATGATCGCGCTGCCGCCCCGCCGGCCGTTCCGCCGCAGCCTCTGGCAGGTGAAGCGCGAGACGCGGGGCGATGCCAAGACCACGCCGCGGCAGGTCAAGGGCATGCTCGATGCACCCTTCTATAGCCGCTCGATGGTTCAGACGGTTCTGGACGGTGCAAAGACGGTGGGCGTTCACGAAGCGCTGGATCTGACCCGGTTCGCGAAGCCCTGGCTGAAACCGATGATCGCGCTGCGGGTGCCGCGTCGGCGCAGCTGGACCTTCGACGATTAGGCCTCGGACGGGTTGCGACGCAGGACCGAGGCGTTCAGCGCGCCGGCGATGCTGACCCAGACGAGGTAGGGAACGAAGAGCGCGCCCGCGATCCAGTCGACCTGCCAGAGAGCGACCAGCGTCGCGGCGACCGAAATCCAGAGGCACCCCAGAACCACCAGCCCCAGCTTCAGCTTCCGCAGCCCGAAGAAGACCGGCGTCCAGAGCCCGTTCAGCGCGATCTGCAGGGACCAGAGCGCCACCGCCACCGCATTGCCGTCGGCCAGGGCCGCGCGCGCGCCCGCGGTTGCCATGCAGAGATAGAGCGTCGTCCACGTGACGGGAAACACCCAGTCGGGCGGCGTCCAGGAAGGCTTGTCGAGCTTGCGATACCACTCGCCCGGCGGAAAGAGACCGCCGGTCGATCCTGCGGCGAAGCAGGCAGCGAGGAAGATCGCGAAGAGAAGCCAGAACATGTCGGTCAGGTAGAGCGCGCGCCACCGGCAATCAAGCCGGATCGACGGGCCCGGTCCTCGGTGGCGAGACGGGTCAGCGCGTCGATCAGCGAATCCGCCCGGCTCCAGCGATCGCCGACACGCGCGGCGGCATCGACGAGGAACGCGGTCTCGGACAGCGGGCGGGCATAGAGCACCGCAGAGCGCGGCAGGACGGGGCTCGCGCCCGCGCGCATGCCCGACAGGATCAGCCAGCCTACCTTCTGCCCGGTCGAGGTGCGGGCGCGGGCGGTCAGGCTGTCATGGCCCATCCGCCGCAAGCGACCGCCGATCCCGGCATAGATATGACGCGCGGCGAAAATTCCCGGACGGCAGGAGAGCGGCAGCGCCGCGATGCCAGGCTCGGAGCGGAGATAAAGACGCTCGGCCTCGGCCAGGAGCCGCCGCACCATCGCGCGGATCTCGGAGGTCGCTTCGGGGGTCGCGAGGAACCGTTCTGGATCGATCCCGGTCTCGGACAGCCAGTCGGTCGGCAGGTAGAGCCGTCCCTCGGCCGCGTCCTCGCCGACATCACGCGCGATATTCGTGAGCTGCATCGCCGCGCCCAGATCAGCGGCCCGCGCCAGGGCGTCGCGATCCCGGACGCGCATCAGCACGCACATCATCACGCCGACGGCAGAGGCAACCCGCGCGGAATAATCGCGCAGCTCCGACAGCGTCGCATAGCGGCGCCCCATCGCATCCCAGGCCAGGCCCTCGAGCAGGGCATCGGGCAAGGCGCGCGGCATCTCGAAGCTTTCCACGACGGCGGCAAAGGCACGGTCCGGCGCGGCGTTCTGGGGCCGACCCTCGTAGACCCGGTCCAGCCGGTCGCGCAGCCTCAGAACCGACGCGGCCTTGTCCCGCTTCAGGTCGACCTCGTCATCGGCAAGCCGACAGAACGCGTAAAGCGCAAGCGCCGGGTCGCGCACGCGCGATGGCAGAAGTTTCGAGGCGGCGTGAAACGACAGCGACCCGTGGCGAATAGCGGCGTGGCAGGCTTCGAGGTCATCGGGCGCGATCATCTCACCCGCTCCGGATCGGGCACGAGCGTGTCGAGCACTTCCGCAGACGAGATCACCCCCGGCAGCCCAGCGCCCGGGTGGGTTCCGGCACCCGCGAGGTAGAGACCCGGCAGCTCTTCCGAGACATTGTGCGGCCGGAACCACGCACTTTGCAGGATGCGCGGCTCGATCGAGAAGCCGGTGCCGTAAGGGGCGTTGTAGCGGTCGCGGAACTCTTCGGGCGTGAAGATCTCGGAGGGTCCGAGCCGGTCGCGAAATCCCGGAATCAGACTCTGTTCCAGCACGGCTTCGACCGACGCGCGATACTCCTCGCAGCGCGCGGACCAATCGACCGGATCGTCGTGACCGAGATGCGGCACCGGAGACAGCACATAAAAGGTGTCGTCGCCCTCGGGCGCGACGCTCGGATCGGTGACGGACGGGCGGTGGACATAAAGCGACATATCCTCGGACAGCCGCCCGTTCAGGAAGATGTCCTCGACCAACCCCTTGTAGCGCGGGCCGTTCAGGATGGTGTGATGGCCGACATCCGGCCAGAGATCCCGCGTCCCTTTTGTGCCGAAATACCAGACGAAAAGACCCATCGACCAGCGCGACCGCTCCAGACGCGGCGGCGTCCAGCGGCGGCGGGCATGGTTGCGCAGGAGGTGATCGTAGGTCCAGCCTGCATCGGCGTTCGACACGACGAGATCCGCGGTGACGATCTCGCCCGTCGTCAGCCGCACGCCCGCGGCGCGACCGTCACGGACGAGGATCTCGTCCACATCGGTCTCGAGCCGCACCAGCCCGCCATCCTCGCCCACGATCTCGGCCATGCGCTCGGCGATGCGGGCGACACCGCCCATCGCATAATGCACGCCGAATTCCTTTTCGAGGTGACTGACGAGGATATACATCGAGGTGACGTGGAACGGGTCGCCGCCGATGAAGAGCGGGTGAAAGGACAGCGCCATCCTGAGCCGCGGGTCGCGCACGCGGGACGCGGCATGGGCATAGACCGAACGGTCGGCGCGCAGGCGCGCGAAGGTCGGCAGAACCTTGATCAGATCCCAGAGCTTGTGCAGCGAGCGGCGACCCAGGTTTTCGAACCCGAACCAGTAGCGCGCCTCGGCATCTTTCAGAAATCGCTCATACCCGGGCAGGTCGTCGGGCGAGAGCCGCGCCACCTCGGCGCGCATGGCATCGGTGTCCTGCCGCGCGGTGAAATGCGAGTCGTCGGGCCAGCGGATCTCGTAGAACGGATCGAGCGCGCGCAGGTCGATCTCGTCATCGAAGGATCGACCGGTCGCGGACCAAAGATCGCGAAAGACCTGCGGCACCGTGACGATAGTCGGCCCCAGATCGAAACGGTGCCCGTCGCGCCAGAGCGCCGAGCCGCGACCGCCCGGAACATCCAGCCGGTCGATCACCGTCACCCGGTAGCCGCGCGCCCCGAGCCGCATGGCCGAGGCAAGACCGCCAAGCCCCGCGCCGATCACCACCGCATGCGGGGCGCGCGCATCTCGGACCTCGTGGCCCAGTCTGGGATCCATTCGCGTCATCTTGGGATCAGCCTACACATGTCAATCAAACCTGACAATCTGCGTCTTGGCTGCCCTTCATCCTTTCTTTTGAGTCGGATGCGTGTCACTCTTGATTGACAGTCGTGCCGGGAAGCCATGCAAATCACGAGTCTCAGCCTGTTCCGCTTCGCCTCGCGTTCCGCGCGTCTCTGGGCGTTCGCGATGATGGGCGCGGCGCGCTTTCCGCTGGCCCGCACCGAGGGCCTGCGTTTCTGGAAGCTTTGCGGATCGGGCACGGATGAAGGCTTCGCGCCGATTCCCAATACCTCTGTCTACGCGATCCTCGGCGTCTGGGACGATGCCACAACCGCGCGCGACACTATTGACAGCCATCCGCTCTGGAACCGCTACCGCGCCCGCGCCTCCGAAAACTGGACACTGTTCCTGAACCCTGTCTCCACGCGCGGCGCCTGGTCTGGCAAAACCCCGTTCGCCGTCTCCGAGGATCCCGGCACCGGACCCATCGCCGCGCTGACCCGCGCGACGATCAAGCCGGGCATCGCCGCGCGCTTCTGGGGACGCGTCCCGGATATCTCGCGGGTCATCGGCGCCAATCCGGACGTGATGTTCAAGATCGGCATCGGAGAGCTGCCGCTTCTGCACCAGGTCACGTTTTCCGTCTGGCCCGACGCGCCGAGCATGGCGCGCTTCGCCCGCGCCGGTGGCCCGCATGCCGAAGCGATCCGCGCCGTGCGCGACGGCCGCTGGTTCCGCGAAGAGCTTTACGCCCGCTTCCGCATCGCCGGAGAGACCGGCGCATGGGAGGGGCGCTCGCCCCGTCTTCTCACCGAACTCCAACCGGAGGGTTCCGCATGAAACACGTCTTCCCCTTTGCCGCCATCGTCGGCCAGGACGCGATGAAACGGGCGATGATCCTGACCGCCGTCGATCCCGGCATCGGCGGTGTCCTGGTCTTCGGCGACCGCGGCACCGGAAAGTCCACCGCGGTGCGTGCGCTCGCGGCGCTCCTGCCACCGATCTCGGTCGTCTCCGGGTCGGCCACCAACGCCGCCTCCGAGGGCGATGTCGCCGACTGGGACAAGGGCGCGGGCCGCGAGATGCGCGACGTGCCGACCCCGGTGATCGACCTGCCGCTTGGCGCGACCGAGGACCGGGTGGTCGGAACCATCGACATCGAGCGCGCCCTGACCAGCGGCGAGAAAGGGTTCGAGCCGGGTCTCCTGGCGCGCGCCAACCGTGGGTATCTCTATATCGACGAGGTGAACCTCCTCGAGGACCACATCGTCGATCTTCTGCTCGACGTCGCGCAATCCGGCGAAAACCTTGTCGAGCGCGACGGGCTCTCGATCCGCCACGATGCGCGCTTTGTCCTGGTCGGTTCGGGCAACCCGGAAGAGGGCGAACTGCGCCCGCAGCTTCTCGACCGCTTCGGTCTCTCGGTCGAGGTCCGCTCGCCCGCCGATATCGAGGAGCGGATCGAGGTGATCCGCCGCCGCGCCGCCTTCGACACCGCGCCGGACGCCTTCGTTCAGAACTGGGCGGCCGGGACTGCAAAGGTCCGGGACCGGATCATCGCCGCACGCGCGCGTTTGGCAGGAATAGAGACGGAGGATGCGGTGCTGCGCAGCTGCGCCGAGCTCTGCATCTCGCTCGGGGCCGACGGTCTCAGAGGCGAGCTGACACTTCTGCGGACCGCCCGCGCGCTGGCCTCGTATGAAGGTGCCACTAAGGTCGGTCAGGAGCATCTCCGCCGAGTCGCGCCGATGGCGCTCGGCCACAGGCTCCGCCGCGATCCCTTGGACGAAGCCGGATCCGAGGCGCGTGTCACCCGCGCGATGGACAGCGTTCTGGCATGAGACAGGAGCCGACCGAGGCGTGGGTTTCGGGCCAGCTGGCCCTCGCCCTCCTGGCGGTCGACCCCGCCGGCCTCGGCGGTCTACACCTGCGCGCCCGGGCGGGCGATGCCCGAGACCGGATGCTCGCGACCCTGCCAGAAGCGCTCCTGCCTCTGGTCCGCATCGGCCCCTCGGTTGCCACCGAGGCCCTGACCGGCGGAACGGACCTTGTCGCCTCGCTCGCATCGGGGCGCGTTGTGCAGGCCGAGGGTCTCCTCGCCCGCGATGCCACCTTGACCCTCGCGATGGCCGAGCGGCTTGGCACCGATCGCGCCGCGATGATCGCCCAGGCGCTGGATCAAGGCCGGACCAAGCCAGTGATCCTTCTCGACGAGGGCTGCGATGACGAGGCTGCGCCGGACGTCCTGACCGACCGCTGCGCCTTTTCGTTGAGCCTCGACGGGTTGCGCGTCGCGTCGATGGTGGAACTGGCGCTCGATCCGACCGAGATCGTCTGTGCCCAAGATCGACTCACCAGTGTCGATATGCCGGACGACGCCCATGAGACGCTTGTGCTCGCGGCCGCCAAGCTTGGAATCGTGTCGCCTCGCGCGATTATCTTCGCGTCGAGAGCGGCGCGCGCGAATGCGGCTCTGAATCACCGCGACCGGGTGATTTCCGACGATCTCCAGATCGCCGCGCAGCTGGTCTTCGCCAGCCGCGCGTTGTGCCTGCCCGACGAGAGAGCGCCGGACGATCCCGCGCCCGCCCCGGAGGACACCGACACCGCGGATACGCGCGACGGACCCGAGACCAGCCTGCCTGACGATCTGCTCGTCGAGGCGGTCAAGGCCATCCTGCCGCCCGACGCGCTGGCCGCTCTCACGAACGGGTCGCGCCAGCGCGCCGCTGCGGGGCGCGGTGCCGGATCGGCGCGCATCTCCAAGCGGCGCGGCCGGCCCCTGCCAGCCCGCGCCGGACGGCCTGACAGCAACGCGCGCCTCGATCTTCTCGCCACGCTCCGCGCCGCAGCGCCCTGGCAAACCTACAGGCGCAAGGCCGCGCCGGATCGCGCCGGACTGATCCTCACCAGAAACGATTTTCGCGTGAAACGGTTCGAGGAGCGCTCCGAGCGGCTGATCATCTTCGCGGTCGATGCCTCCGGCTCCTCGGCGATGGCGCGGCTGGCCGAGGCCAAGGGCGCGGTCGAGCTGATGCTGGCCGACGCCTATGCCAAGCGCGACCAGGTGGCGCTGATCGCCTTTCGCGGCACCGGCGCCGAGATCGTGCTGCCGCCGACCCGCGCACTCGTTCAGGCCAAGCGCCGTCTCGGCGGTCTGCCGGGCGGCGGCGGGACGCCCTTGGCCGAAGGTCTGCGCTTGACCGCCGAGCTGGCCCGGCGCGGCAGGTCACACGGCCTCAGCCCCGCCATCGCCCTGATGACCGATGGACGCGCGAATATTGCTCTCGACGGGACGCCCGGTCGCAACCAAGCCAGCGAAGATGCCAAAAAGATCGCCCGCCTGATCGGCGCGATGGCCATTCCCGGTGTGAGTTTCGATACCGGCGTCCGTGCGACGGGTTCGCTGGCCGAGCTCTCCGCCGCGATGGGTACGCGTTACGTGCCCTTGCCCCGCGCCGACGCCCATCGGATGAGCGCCGCGTTGACCGAGGCGCTCGGGACTTAAACGGCATGGACCCGACACGCGATCTGGCGGGATGGCCGCATGCCGACCGATCCCGGATTGACCCGGTGCGACCTCATCGCTGGCATGTGCAGGACATGGGAACAGGTTCGGTCATCCTGCTCCTGCATGGCGCCGGGGCCTCGACCCATAGCTGGCGCGACGTGATGCCCGCTCTGGCCGAGAGGTACCGGGTGATCGCCGTCGATCTGCCCGGGCATGGGTTCACCCGGCTCGGAAGCCGCCATCGCTCCTCGCTCGACCATATCTCGCAGGACCTCTTCGCCCTCCTCGACGCCGAAGATCTGAACCCGCGCGCCATCGTTGGCCACTCGGCAGGGGCGGCGGTGGCGCTGCGGCTGACCGGGATGCTTGACGAGACGCCGGATATTGTCGGCATCAACCCGGCGCTCGAACCGTTCTCGGGTCTGGCCGGAACGCTCTTTCCGATGGCCGCGAAAGCCATTGCGACCCTTCCCTTCGCGATGGATCTCGTGCGGATGACGCTCGTCGCTCCGGATCGCGCGGAACGGCTTCTGGCCGGAACAGGCTCGCAGATCGACGCCGAGGGCGTGGCCCTCTATGCCCGGCTCCTGCGCGACCGTGACCATGTCGAGGGCGCGCTTCTGATGATGTCGCATTGGTCCCTGGACAGACTTCTCGCGGACCTGCCCAACATCCAGGCCCGCACGCTTTTCCTGACCGGAGCGAACGACCGCACCGTTCCGCCCCGCGTCGCGGACGATGCCGCGGCGAAAATGCCCAACGCGCGAGTCGAGACCTGGTCCGGGCTCGGCCATCTCCTGCACGAAGAAGCGCCCGAGAGGACGGTCTTGCATTTGCGTGAGTGGCTTGGCTGAGCGTTTGCCCTTGCGGTGATCGCGCGGCGGGCAGAGAGACGATTTCATGGAGTTTCTCAGAACCAACGCCCGCTGGCTTGCTGCCGGTGCCCTGCTTACCTTCCTGTCGAGCTTCGGGCAGACGTTCTTCATCTCGATCTTCGCGGGCGAGCTGAGCGAGACCTTCGACCTGTCGCATTCGGCCTGGGGCGGCGCTTATTCGCTCGGGACGATGCTGTCGGCTTTGGCGATGGTCTGGGCGGGATCGCTGACCGATCACTTCCGCAGCCGGGCGCTGGGCGCGGCCGTCCTTGGCCTTCTGTCGCTCGCCTGCCTCTTCATGGCGCTGAACCATATCGGCTGGCTCCTGCCGCTGTCGATCTTCGCGCTGCGCTTTGCCGGGCAAGGCATGGCGTCGCTGATCGCGCAGGTGTCGATGTCGCGCTGGTTCGTCGCGACGCGCGGCAAGGCCCTGTCGGTCGCCAATCTTGGCGTCTCGCTCGGACAAACGGTGCTGCCGCTGATCTTCGTGGCGCTGATGGGGGTGATGGACTGGCGCTGGCTCTGGGTTCTCGCGGCGGGCATCGCGCTCGCGGGCATCCCCGTCCTGCAACTGCTCCTCCGTCAGGAACGCACGCCGCAAAGCCACGCCAAGGAGGACCAGTCGCAGGGCATGGACGGGCGGCACTGGACCCGGCTCGAGGCGCTCCGCCTGCCCCTTTTCTGGGCGATGATCCCGGCGCTGATCGCCATGCCCGCTTATGGCACGGTCTATTTCTTCTTCCAGGTCCATTTCACCGAGGTGAAGGGCTGGGAGCTTCTCGACTTCGTCGCGCTCGCGCCGGTCTTCACCGTTACCGCGGTGGGGTCGATGCTGGTGACCGGCTGGGCCGTAGACCGCTTCGGCGTCGCGCGGGTGATCCCGGCCTTCCTGCTTCCGGCGTCGGTGGCGTTCGCGATTTCGGCTGAAATCGAGACGCTTTGGGGCGCCGCGGCGGCGCTCTTCTGCCTTGGTCTGACGCAAGGCGCGAACGCGGTTCTGCCCAATGCGTTCTGGGCCGAGTTCTTCGGGACCCGGCATCTGGGTGCGATCAAGGCGCTGGGTGCCGCGCTCATGGTTCTCGGCACCGCCATCGGTCCGGGCCTCACCGGGCTGTTCCTCGATCTCGGGATCGGGATCGAGACGCAGTATCTGGGCGTGGCGGTCTACATGATCCTCGCGAGCGCCGCGATGACATGGGCCGTGCTCGGCAATGCGCCGCGGCTGCGTCCCAGCTACGAGGCCGAGCCGCGCTTCAGATAGACATAGTAGGCCCCTGCCCCGCCGTGTCGGATATGCGCCTCGGAGACCTGCAGGATCAGCGGCGCGAGCGGCGGCATGCGCAGCCATTGCGGCACCTGGCTTTTCAGAACCCCGCGCCGGCGCGGGGCCGGATCGTAGGGATCCTCGCGCGTGCCCTTGCCGGTGATGACGAGGACCAGGCGCAGCCCGCGACTATGCGAGGTCAGGATGAAGCGGATCAAGGCGGGATGCGCGCGATCGAGGGTCATCCCGTGCAGGTCGATCCGCGCTTCCGGCACGAGCTTGCCGCGCTTCAGGCGCTGGAACGCCTTGGCGTCCATCTTGACGGGCTGGTTCCGCAACTGCTCGGAGGTGGTGGCTGGCGGTGACCAGGTCTCGGACTTCCGGGGCGCGGCCTCGCCCAGGCTGAACCGCGACACCGGTTCGGACCGCGCGGTGTCGCGCGGCAACGGCGGCTTCGGCGCGGGGCCTTTCGGGGCGAAGTAGTCCCGATTGTCCATCCGCTGGGCGCTTCGGGCGACACGGGACCAGAGATCGAGTTCGTCCGGGCTGAGCCGTCTCCGGCTCATTGCGCGTGACCCGGCAGAAGCGCATAGGCGCGCTGGATCGGGAGGAGCACCACCATGCGCCCCGGATCTTTGTAGGTCCCCGCCTCGCGCCCGGCCTCGGCCCCGGTTCCGACGAAGACATCGGCGCGCTGGGCGCCCTTGATTGCCGAGCCGGTGTCCTGCGCGATCATCAGACGTCGAAGCGGCGCGCGCCCGTCCTTTTCGACCCAAACCGGTGCGCCGAGCTGTGTATACCGAGGGTCGACAGCGATGGAGCGCATCGGCGTTATCGACCGGTTCATCGCCCCGAGCGGTCCAAGATGCGCGGGCACCTCCGAGACTTCGCGGAAGAACACATAGGACGGGTTGTGGTGCAGAAGCTCCTCGCCAACGCCGGGGTTGGACCTGACCCAGTCCTTGATCCGGTCGGCCGAGACCTCATGCGCCTCGAACGTGCCGCGGCGGACAAGCTCGAGACCGATAGAGCGGTATTCGTGCCCGTTCTTTCCCGCATAGCCGACCCGGACGACCCGGCCGTCGGAAAAGCGGATGCGACCCGAGCCCTGAACCTGGAGGAAGAACAGCTCCACCGGATCGTCGACCCAGGCGATCTCAAGCCCGCGCCCGTTCATCACGCCAGTCGTCAGGATCTCGCGGCGGCTGAGCCAAGGCTGCGCCTCCTGCGCCTCGGGGGGCATGGCATAAACCGGCCAGGCGTGGCGGGCGGAGCGGCGGGGCGCGCCGTCGAGCTCGGGCTCGAAATAGCCGGTGAAGAGCGCTGGGCTCCCGTCTTCGATCAGGACCGGACGGAAGAAGAGCTCGAAAAACGACCGGCCCGATCCCGCATCCTCGGCGGCGGCGCAAAGCGCGCGCCAGTCGGGATCGTCGAGATCGCGGCAGGTCGATTTGAAGACGGCCAGCGCGGCGTCGTGGTCATCCTCCGCCCAGCCGTCGAGATCGGAGAACTGAAGGATCGTGTGCGTCGGCTCCGGCAGATCCGGCTCGTCGCCCGCAAGCGGTTGTGCCATGAGAGACCCCGCCAGGATCGCCGCACCGACCGTCCGGATCATTCGCCGGTTGCGACCAGTTGCCAGTTCGGATCGTCGCTGCCCATCGCGCGCGCATAGGTCCACACGTCGCGCTGGCGCTTGATCTGTTTCGGATTGCCCTCGACGATGTCGCCGTCGCGGTTGCGCACCGCAAAGGTCAGCTCGCCGGTGTAGCGCACGGTGATCTCGCCGCGGCGCGTGTCAGGGTCGAAACTCGCCTCGGCCAGGGACAGTTCGCGCACGCCGATGAATTCGGCTTCGACCGTCAGGCCCTGCTCTTCGCGCGCCTGGATCACCGACTCGAAGCTGTCGGCGACATCGGGCGACAGGAACGGACGGATATCGTCGATATCGCCGCGCTCGAAGCCCATCAGTATCATCTCGTAGGCGCCGCGCGCGCCGCCCAGAAACTCGGCGACCGAAAAGCCCGGCTCGGCCTGCTTCATCTGTGCGAGCGCCTTCGCGCTCTCGGAGCCCTCGGGCACATGGTCGACGATGTCCCGATCCGGCCCACCCTCGATCACTTCGAAGCCGCGGCGATCAGGCCGGGACGGTGACGGCGGTTGCGCGGGCGGTTTCTCGAACCCTTCGCGCGTGCCGAGCACGTTCTTGAGGCGCAGGATCAGGAAGATCGCGATGCCGGCGAGAACCAGAAGCTGTAGAATGGGCGAATTCATTCCGTCCTCATGTCGGGGGAGTGCAAAACCGTGCTGTCCGCCCCTATGTAGGTGTTGGGCGGGCGCAAGTCCACCTGCGCCCATCCGCACCTGACCCGCCCCGGAGGACCATAGTCATGTGGCTGCTGATCGCCTTTCTCGTCGTTCCCCTGATCGAGATCGGTCTTTTTATTCAAGTCGGCGGGTTGATCGGGCTCTGGCCGACGCTGGCCATCGTCGTCGTGACGGCGTTTCTCGGCACCTGGCTGGTTCGGTCTCAGGGCGCGAGCGCGCTAGCTGAATTGCGCAGTTCCTTCGAAACCCTGCGCGACCCGTCCGAGCCCCTGGCGCATGGCGCGATGATCCTTGTGGCGGGGGCGCTTCTTCTTACCCCGGGCTTTTTCACCGACGCCGTCGGCTTCGCCCTGCTGACCCCGCCGGTCCGCCGTGCGGCGTTCCGCTGGGCCAAGGCCAACATCAAGGTGCAGAAGTTCGAGGCCCGCACGACCCATGATCCGCGCAGGCCGCAGCCGCAACCGCGTCGTCCGCATCAGGACGATGTGATCGAGGGTGAGTTCACGGAAGTCGGGCCGGACAAGAAACCGACGCATCCCGGCTCGGGCTGGACCCGGCACTGAGCGACTGTTAATCCCTCCGCCAACACCTTTTGGGAGGCCTTTTTTGATGACCGACGAAACCACCAACGGCGGTGCAGCCGCCGCGCCCCAGGCCGGGGCTCAGCCGCAGGTGAAAATGAACGTGCTTGCGCAGTTCATCCGCGACATGTCCTTCGAGAACATTCTGGCCCAGAAGGGCTCGGGAGGTGAAGTTCAGCCCGACGTGCAGGTGCAGGTCAATCTCGACGCCAAGAAGCGTTCGGCCGACCACCAGTACGAAGTCGCGATGAAGCTCAAAGTCGACAGCAAGGCCAAGAGCTCGAACGACCAGCTCTTCCTTCTCGAGATCGACTATGCCGGTGTCTTCCAGATCGAAGGCGTTCCGGAAGAGCAGCTGCATCCGTTCCTGCTGATCGAATGCCCGCGGATGCTCTTCCCGTTCGTGCGCCGGATCGTGGCCGACACGACCCGCGACGGGGGGTTCCCGCCGCTGAACCTCGAGACCATCGATTTCGTGCAGCTGTACCGCGCCGAACTTCAGCGTCGCCAGCAGGCGCAGGCCCCGCAGGGCACCGCCTGATCAGCCGCGCTTCCAGAGCGCGGCATCCCCGAGCTTCTCGACAAAGGCGGCGTGAGCCGCCTTTTCCATGTCCGTGATCCGCGGGGGCAGGGGCGTCGGGCGCGGCATCGGCCGCCAGTCTTCCGCGACATCGGGACCCTCGGACCGCACGGTCTGGCTCAGCGCGAAATCCGGCTGCTTGCCGCCGATCAGCTCAAGATAGACCTCGGCCAGGATTTCACTGTCAAGAAGCGCGCCGTGCAGGGTTCGAGCCGAGTTGTCGATCCCGAAGCGCCGGCAGAGCGCATCGAGCGACGCGGGCGAGCCGGGGAATTTCTTCCGCGCCATGGCGACCGTGTCGATGGCGCGATCCATCGGGATCAGCGGCCGACGCACCCAGCCAAGTTCGGCATTGAGGAATTTCATGTCGAAGGCGGCGTTGTGGATCACCAGCTTCGCATCGCCGATGAACTCGAGAAACGCGTCGGCGACATCGCGAAAGAGCGGCTTGTCGCGCAGGAACTCGTCGCCGAGGCCATGCACCTTGAACGCCTCTTCCGGCATGGAGCGTTCGGGGTTGATATACTGGTGATAGGTATTGCCGGTCGCGACATGGTTCCAAAGCTCCACGGCACCGATCTCGACCAGGCGGTCGCCGGTCTCCGGCTCAAATCCCGTGGTTTCGGTATCGAGGACGATCTCGCGCATCAGCCAAACCTATCTACTATATCTTGTATGATATTCTGCACATCTTCGCGCGCTTTCTCAAGCGTGTCGGTGCGGATCGCGTAATCCGCGCGGGCGAGTTTCTCGTCATTCGGCATTTGCTTGTCGCGGATCGCGTCGAACTGGGCTTCGGTCATCGTGCCGCGCTCGAGAACCCGCGCGCGTTGGGTGTCGGGGTCGGTGGTCACGCAGGCGGTCGCATCCATCTCATCCTCGGCGCCCGTCTCGAAAAGTAGCGGGATGTCGAAGACGGCGATCCGGGCCTCGGTCTCGCGCGCGAAACGGGCACGATCCTCGCGGACGAGCGGATGCACGACCCCTTCGATCCGGGCAAGGGCCTGGGGATCGGCGTCGATGATGCGCCGAAGGGCAGGGCGGGAGACCGCTCCGTCCTCGATCGCGTCGGGAAAAAGAGCGCGCAGAGGCTCCACGGCGGCCCCTCCGGCGGAATAGAGCCGATGCACGGCGGCATCCGCATCCCAGACAGCACATCCCGCATCCGCGAACATCGCCGCGCTGGTCGATTTGCCCATGCCGATGGAGCCAGTGAGACCGAGCCGGATCGTCACTTGAGAACCGCCTCGCGGAGCGCATCGTCAACCTCGGGCGTCAGGTTGAACCAGCGCGCGAAGCCGGGCACGGCCTGGTGCAGCAGCATCCCCAGACCATCGACCGTGCGCGCGCCTTTTTCAGCTGCGGCGACGAGAAGCGGTGTTTGCAGCGGATTGTAGACGATATCCGTCACCACGGTGTCCGGGCTCAGCCGATCCAGCGACAGATCGAGCGATGCCTGTCCGACCATGCCGAGCGCGGTGGTGTTGACCAAGGTCGCGGCACCCGAGATCGCGTCCTCCGCATCCGCCCAGTCGATGACCTCGACGGCCGGGAACAGACGGGCCAGCGCGTCGGCCTTTTCCCGCGTCCGGTTCGCCAACCGGATCGCCGGCGCGCCGTTCTGTGCCAGCGCATAGATCACCGCCCGCGCGGCGCCGCCCGCGCCCAGCACAAGCGCCGGTCCATCCGAAGCCGACCAGTAGGGCAAGGTCTGCCGCAGGTTCTCGTAGAACCCGAGCGCATCCGTATTGTCCGCCTCGAACCCGCCCTCGGGCAGGAAGGTCAGGGTATTGGCCGCACCGATCGCGGCGGCCCGATCCGTCACTCGCGTCGCCAGGGCCAGCGCCCGTTCCTTATGCGGAATCGTCACGTTCACACCCCGAAACCCCATTTTGGGCAGAGCGAAAAGCGCGGTGTCCAGATCGCCCGATGCCACGTGAAGCGGCACGTAATGTCCGCTGATCCCGTAGCGCGCCAGCCAGTGACCGTGGAGCTGCGGCGACCGGGAATGGGCGATCGGATCGCCGATCACACCGGCGAGGGGGATGTCGTGGCTCATGTGTCGAGATCTCCACGAAGAGTAAGGTAGTTGATCAGCTCAAGAAGCGGCAGGCCGAGAATGGTGAAATAGTCGCCCTCGACCCGGGTGAAGAGCCGGACGCCTTCTTCCTCGAGCTTGTAGCCGCCGACGGAGTGGCGAATGCTCTCCCAGTTTCGCGCGACGTAGGTTTCGATGAAACGGTCCGAGAGCGCGCGCATCGTCAGCCGCGCGACGCCGACATGGCGCCAGATCGGCTTTCCGCCTTCGCAGATCACCGCCGCGGAGAGAAGCTGGTGCCGCTGACCCGACAGGGCATGGAGGTGATCCTGCGCATCGGCTTCGGTCTCGGGCTTGCCGAAGACCCGGCGGTCGAGCGCCAGGACCTGATCGCAGCCGAGCAAAAGGGCGTCCGGGTTTCGCTCGGAGATCTTGCGCGCCTTCATCTCGGCCAGGGCGTCGGCGATGTCGCGGGGCGGAGCGGCCTCGGCCTCGAGCGCTGCACGGACCGACTCCTCGTCGAGCCGCGCGGGATCGATTCGATGCTTGAGCCCGGCCCGGGTCAGCAGATCCGAGCGGATCCGGGACTGGGAGGCGAGGACCAGCGCCGATTTCATGGGGATATCTCCGGTGACAAGCCTGAGGAATTGCGTGGGGGACGTTCTGGGGACAGTCGCGACGGGATGCAAGACGGGGAAAACCCCGGCTCTTTTTCCGCCGCTTTGGATCGGTTGCCCGACCGTGGAAGGGATAAGTTTCGGAAGCCGATCTCTCGTCCTGAGGACGGGTTATGCAGCGGTTTTCCACATGGCGGAATTGTGGTCGAAATGTGGCGAAACCGTGGCAGCACCGTCATTTATGGAGGTCGGCCCGATACCATCACGAGGCCATGCCCGGTTCCCTCCACAGACGGATCCCCTGTGGACGCCTGCGGTAGAAGCGTTGTAATCCCCAGATCGGGCGCTCCCAGATCTCAAAATCATCTCTTTTTTCTTTTCTTTCATTTCTGGGAAGAGAGGCCGGTTTAGCCTCGGATTGACTTGGGGCCGTGAGGGCGCGTAGAAGCATCGAGCACCCCGTTCGGGGAAAGCACTTCCCATGACTGACTGGATAGCGACGAAGCCACCGCTTCGTCCGGAAAATGTGTGCGATGAACCTTGAAAAGCTGAACCTCTCCGATCTCAAGGCCCAGAGCCCGAAGGACCTGCTAGCCCTCGCTGAGGAACTGGAGATCGAGAACGCCTCGACCATGCGCAAGGGTGAGATGATGTTCCAAATTCTCCGCGAGCGCGCGGATGAGGGCTGGGACATCTATGGCGACGGCGTCCTGGAGGTTCTGCAAGACGGGTTCGGCTTCCTGCGCTCGCCCGAGGCGAACTACCTACCGGGCCCCGACGACATCTATGTCAGCCCCGAGATGATCCGGAAATACTCGCTCCGGACCGGGGACACGATCGAAGGGCAGATCAAGGCGCCCGACAACGAGGAGCGCTACTTCGCCCTGATGGATGTCAGCCAGATCAACTTCGAGGACCCCGAGCGCGCGCGGCACAAGATCGCGTTCGACAACCTGACGCCGCTTTATCCCGACGAGCGTCTGAAGATGGAAATCGAGGATCCGACCATCAAGGATCGCTCGGCGCGGATCATCGATCTTGTGGCCCCGATCGGGAAGGGTCAGCGGTCGCTGATCGTGGCGCCGCCGCGGACCGGCAAGACGGTTCTGCTGCAGAACATCGCGACCTCGATCGAACGCAATCACCCGGAATGCTACCTGATCGTCCTTCTGATCGACGAGCGCCCGGAAGAGGTGACGGACATGCAGCGGTCGGTGAAGGGCGAGGTGATTTCCTCGACCTTCGACGAACCGGCGACCCGGCACGTTGCGGTGAGCGAGATGGTGATCGAGAAGGCCAAGCGTCTTGTCGAGCATAAGCGAGATGTTGTGATCCTTCTGGACTCGATCACAAGACTTGGCCGTGCCTTCAACACCGTGGTGCCGAGCTCGGGCAAGGTCCTGACCGGTGGTGTGGATGCCAACGCGCTCCAGCGGCCGAAGCGTTTCTTCGGTGCGGCGCGGAACATCGAAGAGGGTGGGTCGCTCACCATCATCGCGACCGCGCTGATCGACACCGGCAGCCGGATGGACGAGGTGATCTTCGAAGAGTTCAAGGGCACGGGTAACTCCGAGATCGTTCTGGATCGGAAGGTCGCGGATAAGCGCGTCTTCCCGGCGATGGACATCCTGAAATCCGGCACCCGGAAAGAGGACCTGCTGGTCGACAAGGGCGATCTGCAGAAGACCTTTGTTCTACGCCGCATCCTCAACCCGATGGGCACCACGGATGCGATCGAGTTCCTGATCTCGAAGCTGAAGCAGACGAAGAGCAACTCGGAATTCTTCGACTCGATGAACACCTGACCGGAACGGGCGCGGCTAATGGAGACGATCTTCGCGCTCGCCTCCGCGCCCGGAAAAGCCGGTGTCGCGGTGATGCGGATCTCGGGGCCCGATGCGTTCGCGTCGGGCAGAGCCCTCGCCGGACGTCTGCCCAAGCCGCGCCAGGCCGGGCTGCGGCGTCTGACCGATCCCGACGGACGACTTCTGGATGAAGCGCTGGTCCTCTGTTTCGAAGAAGGTGCCAGCTTTACCGGTGAACCGGTCGTCGAATTTCACCTCCACGGCAGCCAGGCGATCGTGCAGGAAATACATCGCGTGCTGGGCACGCAGCCTGGGTTGCGTTTGGCCGAACCCGGAGAGTTCACGCGTCGCGCGCTCGAGAACGGTCGGCTCGATCTGGCGCAGGTCGAAGGTCTCGCCGATCTGATCGACGCGGAGACCGAACGCCAGAGGCGGCAAGCCATTGAGGCGTATTCGGGGGCGCTCTCTGGCGCGGTCGAGATTTGGAGGCGTTCCCTGATCCGGGCGGCCTCGCTGCTGGAGGCGGTGATCGACTTCGCCGATGAAGAGGTGCCCGAGGATGTCAGCGACGACGTCTGCGCGCTTCTGGATCAGGTGATCGGGGAGCTCGACCGGGAGATCGCTGGCGTGGCGGCCGCGGAGCGTGTGCGGGACGGATTTACCGTCGCTATCGTCGGCGCGCCGAACGCGGGCAAGTCGACCTTGCTGAACGCTCTGGCCAGACGCGACGTGGCAATTACCTCCGAGATCGCGGGAACGACGCGTGACGTGATCGAGGTCCGGATGGATTTGCGCGGTCTTTCCGTGACGTTGCTGGATACGGCCGGGATCCGGGATACGGATGATCCGGTCGAGGCCTTGGGCGTGGAGCGGGCGCGGGCTCGTGCGCTCGATGCGGATATGCGCGTGTTCTTGGTGTTGCCCGGGCAATCACCGGCAATGGACGTTTTGGAGCATGACCTGGTCGTGCGGGCGAAAGGCGATCTGAATCCGGGGGAAGAGGGTGTTTCCGGGCTGACCGGCGACGGGGTGGATGCGCTTGTGTCGCGGATTACCGATAGGCTTGGCGGGATGTCGTCTGAAGCCGGGGTCGCCTCGCGCGAACGGCACAGGGATGCGATGCGCGCCGGTGCGGAGGCGCTGCGTGAGGCGCGAGGTCTGGTCCGGAGTGGTTCGGCATTCTATGATCTTGCGGCAGAAGAAATTCGCAGCGGGATTCGCCGTCTGGAGCGCCTTGTTGGGCGTATCGGGGTTGAAACGCTGCTGGACGAGATTTTCTCATCTTTCTGTCTTGGAAAGTAAGGAGTGTTTCACGTGAAACATGACCGGTTCGATGTCGTCGTAATTGGGGGTGGTCACGCGGGTTGCGAAGCCACGATGGCCGCGGCGCGCCTCGGCGTGCGAACGGCGCTGATCACCATGACGCGCGACGGTATCGGCGTGATGTCCTGCAACCCGGCAATTGGCGGCCTTGGGAAAGGACATCTTGTCCGTGAAATCGATGCCTTGGACGGTGTCATGGGCCGTGTGGCTGATCGCGCGGGCATCCAATTCCGTCTGCTAAACCGCCGGAAGGGCCCCGCTGTTCAAGGGCCGCGTGCGCAGGCGGACCGGAAGATTTACCGCACCGAGATGCTGGCGGAAATCGAAGCCATGCTGAATCTCGATGTTATTTGCGGAGAGGTGACCGACCTTCTGATGGAGGGGGATACCGTCTCCGGCGTTCAACTGGCGGACGGATCGACCATCCCGGCACGGCAGACCATTCTGACCACGGGGACGTTCCTCCGAGGCGTGATCCATATCGGTGACCGCTCGCATCGGGGCGGGCGGATGGGAGATCGGCCGTCTGACAAGCTTGCGCAGCGCCTCGATACGTTCGACCTCGCTCTCGGGCGGTTGAAGACAGGCACGCCTCCGCGCCTTGATGGGCGCACGATTAATTGGGACATCCTCGAGGAGCAGCCGGGCGATGACGATCCGGTAATGTTCTCGTTCCTCTCCAAGGCGCCGACAGCGCGCCAGATCGCGTGCGGGATCACGCATACGAACACGCGCACGCACGAGATCATCCGGAATAATCTCGATCGGTCCGCGATGTATGGCGGCCATATCGACGGGATTGGTCCGCGCTACTGCCCGTCGATCGAGGACAAGATCGTACGTTTCGCCGACAAATCCTCCCACCAGATTTTCCTCGAGCCCGAGGGGCTGGGCGATCACACGGTATATCCCAACGGGATTTCGACATCCTTGCCCGAGGACGTGCAGCAGGACTATGTCCGGTCGATTGAGGGTCTTGAGAACGCGGTGATCCTCCAGCCCGGATACGCGATCGAGTACGATTACGTCGATCCGCGTGCGCTTGATCTCCGGCTTTCCGTGAGGACTGTGCCGGGGCTGTTCCTGGCGGGTCAGATCAACGGCACGACCGGGTATGAGGAGGCCGCCGCTCAGGGCTTGGTTGCCGGCCTCAACGCGGCGCGCGCTGCCAAGGGCGAGGCGCCGGTCATTTTCAGTCGTTCGGAGAGCTATATCGGCGTTCTCATCGACGATCTGACGACGCGCGGCGTGACCGAACCCTACAGGATGTTCACATCGCGCGCCGAGTTCCGGCTGCACCTGCGCGCCGATAATGCGGACCAGCGCCTGACACCGTTGGGGCTCGATGTCGGTTGCGTCGGTGAGGGAAGGGCTCACGCGTTCCGCGAGAAGATGGATCGCCTGGACGCCGGCCGTTCCGTCCTTGACGCGATCAGCGCGACGCCTGCCGATCTGAAAACGATCGGAGTGGATATCGCGCAGGACGGGCGTCGCCGTTCCGGCATGGATATCTTGTCGCTTCAGGCGATCCCGGCAGGCGATCTTTCGAAGATTGCTCCTAGCGTTGGTGATATTAACGACGAGACGCTTGATCAGCTCCAGCGGGAAGCGATCTACATGAACTATCTGGAGCGCCAACGCCGCGATGTGGAGGCGCTCAAGAAGGATGAAGCCGAGGTTATTCCCTTCGGGTTCGACTTTGCCGCGTTGGAAGGTCTGTCTGGCGAATTGAAGTTCAAGCTGCAGACCGCGGCGCCAGAGAACCTCGCGCAGGCAGCGCGGATCGAAGGCATGACCCCCGCCGCTTTGACGCTTGTCCTCGCGGCGCTTCGGAAATCCGCGCGCCGGGCAGGGTAGGGCGGTCAGGAAGGCGCGCAGGATGAATGTTTCACGTGAAACACAGGAGCGGCTGGCGACCTACGCGCAGCTGCTTCGAAAGTGGAATCCAAAGGTCAATCTGGTCGCGCCCGGTACCATCAACGACCTCGAAACGCGCCACATTGCCGATAGCGCTCAGGTCCACGCCATCGCGCGACGGACGGACGATCACTGGGTGGATCTTGGAACCGGAGGCGGTTTCCCCGGTCTTGTCGCGTGCATTCTCTCCGCAGAAACCGCACCCGAGCTCCAGTTCACCTTCGTTGAATCCGACCAGCGCAAGGCCACATTCCTTCGCACGGTCCTTCGGGAAACCGGACTGAGTGCAACCGTGATCGCGAAACGGATCGAGAAAATCCCCCCGCTCTCCGCCGATATTCTCTCCGCGCGCGCATTGGCCCCCCTCGACACACTCCTCGACCTGGCGCTCCCACATGGCACCGCAGACACGCAGTTTCTCTTCCCGAAGGGCGCCAACTGGAAAAAAGAAGTGGATAACGCGCGCCGCCGATGGTCATTCGACCTCGAAATCCATAAAAGTGACCTCGACCCCCAATCTGTCATCCTAGAACTCGGAGACGTCCGGAATGTCTGACCCGACTCGCCCCCCCGGCCCAAAGATCATCGCGGTCGCGAACCAGAAAGGCGGGGTCGGAAAAACCACCACCACGATCAATCTCGGCGCCGCGCTCGCTGAAGAGGGCCATTCGGTCCTCGTTGTCGATCTCGATCCGCAGGGCAACGCGTCGACCGGGCTGGGCATCGAGCCCGACGAGCGGGAATACACGACCTACGAGCTTTTGCTCGACGATGTCGCCCTCTCCGACGTGATCCAGCAGACACAGACCGCCGGGCTGCACATGGTGCCCGCGACCACCGATCTGAGCTCTGCGGATATCGAGCTCATTTCCAACGAGAAGCGCAGCTTCCTCCTGCGCGACTCCCTGCGCCAGGTCGCGATGGACGCGTTCAACTTCGACTTCATCCTGATCGACTGCCCGCCCTCGCTGAACCTCCTGACGATCAACGCGATGGTCGCAGCGGATTCCGTGCTGGTGCCCCTGCAGTCAGAGTTCTTCGCGCTCGAAGGCCTGTCGCAGCTCATGCTGACGATCCGCCAGGTCCGCCAATCGGCCAACCCAGGCCTACGGATCGAAGGCGTCGTTCTCACCATGTACGATCGCCGCAACAACCTCTCGCAACTGGTCGAGGCCGATGCCCGCGCCAATCTCGGCGAGCTGGTCTTCGACACCCTGATCCCGCGCAATGTCCGCGTCAGCGAGGCGCCCTCCTACGCGATGCCGGTCCTCGCCTATGACAGCCTGTCCAAGGGCGCCGCCGCCTATCGCGACCTCGCGCGCGAACTTCTCCGCAAGAACGCGCGGCTTGCCGCCTGACCGCATAAACTCAACCAGACCCCGACAGAGGACGAGCAGAATGACGGAAAAAACATTGCCCCGCCGCGGCCTCGGGCGCGGATTGTCGGCGCTCATGGCGGATGTCGAACCTCGCCCGCAAGAGGGGCCGAGCCCGGATGCTCCGCGCCGTGCCGACCGAATGATCCCGATCGAGCGGATCGTCCCGAATCCCGATCAGCCGCGCCGGCACTTCACCGAAAGCCAGCTCGAGGAGCTGGCGGCGTCGATCCGCGTCAAGGGTGTGATCCAGCCGATCATCGTGCGTCAGAAACCGGGTGACGCAGATCTCTACGAAATCGTCGCCGGTGAGCGCCGCTGGCGCGCCTCGCAGATGGCGCAGCTGCACGAGATGCCGGTGCTCGTGCGTGAGTTCGACGACACCGAAGTCCTCGAAGTGGCGATCATCGAGAACATCCAGCGCGCCGATCTGAACGCCATCGAAGAGGCGGCGGGCTATCGGCAACTGATGTTCAAGTTCGGCCACACGCAAGAAAAGCTGGCCGAGGCGCTCGGCAAAAGCCGCTCGCATATCGCCAACCTCATGCGTCTCCTGAACCTCCCCGACGAGGTCCAGTCGCTTGTCAGCGAAGGCACGATCAGCGCCGGTCACGCCCGCGCGCTCATCACGGCGACCGATCCCGTCGCCCTGGCGCAGAAGGTCGTCGCCCGGAACCTGTCGGTGCGAGATACCGAGAAGCTGGCCAAGGAATCCTCAGGGGAAACCGCACCGCGCAAACCGCGGTCCGATCAGGGCGGAATCGACAAGGATGCCGATACCCGTGCGCTCGAAGCCGATCTCAGCGCGGCCTTGTCGATGACGGTCCGCGTCGACCACAAGCCGGGGGCCGAGGCAGGTCGCGTGACGATCTCCTACGAAACGCTCGAACAGCTCGACGCGCTATGCGGAATCCTGAGCCAGGGCCGCTAAGGATCAGACGGCCAGCGCCTCGATCACCGAATTCAACACCAGCCGCCCGGATTGCGTCACACCGATCCGGGCGTTGTCGCGCCAAACGAGACCGATCTCTTCAAGGCCGGTGATCGCCTCATCGGGCGCCTGCGCTGGATCGAGGTGTCTCAATCTCTCAAGATCAAGACCTTCCGTGATCCGAAGCCCCATCATCAGGTATTCATATGCTTGATCTTGAGGTTGCAGCGCGTTGTTCACTCGATCGCCGGACTTACGCTCCGCGTTCTCCAGCCAGGCTCCCGGATTGCGCCAGGCCTCGGTCGCAGAGCGAACCCCATTCAGCGTGACCCGACCATGCGCTCCGGGGCCGATGCCGACATAGTCTCCATACCGCCAATACACGAGGTTATGCCGCGACTCGGCGCCGGGGCGCGCGTGGTTCGAAACCTCGTAGGCGGGAAGACCCGCGGCGTCGCAAATCTCCGTCGTCCGCTCATAGAGATCGGCGGACAGGTCCTCGCCCGGCAAGCCGCTCAACCGGCCAGAGCGCGCCCGTTCCCAAAAGGCCGTGCCGCGCTCGATGGTCAGCTGGTAGAGCGACAGGTGATCGACCGCCATGGACAAGGCTTGGCGCAGCTCCGCCTCCCAGTCGGACAGGCTCTGATCCTGCCGCGCATAGATCAGATCGAAGCTGACCCGCTCGAACACGCCGCGCGCGGTGTCAAATGCGGTCTTCGCCTCCGCAACCGAGTGCAGTCGCCCGAGCCGCTTCAGGTCGGTGTCGTTCAGCGCCTGCAGCCCCATCGAGACGCGATTGACGCCCGCGGCCCCGAACTCCCGGAACCGCCCGGCCTCGACCGATCTCGGATTGGCCTCCAGCGTGATTTCCAGATCGTCGCCGACCTGCCAGTGGCGGCGCACCGCGGCAAGGATCGCATCCACCGTGTCCGGCGCCATAAGGCTCGGTGTGCCGCCGCCGAAGAACACCGACCGCAGATGCCGCCCGCCTGTCACTTTCGCGACGCGCTCAATCTCGGACAGGTAGGCCCGCCTCCAGCGCGCCTCGTCGATTTCGCGGGCGACATGGGAATTGAAATCGCAATAGGGGCACTTGGCCTCGCAGAAGGGCCAGTGGATATAAAGCCCGAACCCGCCCGCGTCCCAGTCGTCAGCCAAAGCAGGCGGTCACGAATTTGCGCATCGCATCGGCGCGATGGGACATCTCGTTCTTCGACCAGCGATCCATCTCGCCAAAAGTGACCTCGTGGCCGTCGGGGATGAAGATCGGATCGTAGCCGTGACCCTGATCGCCACGCATCGGCCAGGTGAGACGACCCGGCACATGCCCCGGGAAAACCTCGTCATGCCCATCCGGCCAGGCAAGGACCAGGGTGCAGCAGAACCGCGCGGTCCAGGGCTCCGGCGCGCCGGTCTCGGTGATCAGACGGTAGGTCTTCTCCATCGCCATCCCGAAATCCCGACCAAAGCCGGTTTCGGCCCAATCCGCCGTGTAGACCCCGGGCGCACCCTTGAGCGCATCGACCTCGAGACCGCTATCGTCAGACAGCGCCGGAAGCCCGGTGGCACGGGCCGCGGCGTGGGCCTTGATCCGGGCATTCTCGACGAAGGTGGTCCCGGTTTCCTCCGGTTCCGGCAGGTCCATCTCGGCCGCACCGGTGACGGTCACCCCCAGGGGCCCGAGGAGTGCCGCGATCTCCTCGAGCTTGCCCTGGTTATGGGTCGCGACCAGAAGCCGCCCTCCGTCGAGCTTGCGCGTCATGCCGTGGCGCCCGCTTGCGCCGCGACCAGCTCGGACACGCCCTTTTGCGCGAGGTCGAGCAGCTCGCCCATCTGGTCGCGCGAAAAGACCGTGCCCTCCGCCGACATTTGCACCTCGATCAACGACCCGTCGCCGCGCAGGACGAAGTTGCCATCGACCCCGGCTTCGCTGTCTTCGGGATAGTCGAGGTCCAGAACCGGCTGGCCCGCGTAGATGCCGCAGCTCACCGCCGCGACCGGAGAGATCAGCGGATCGCTGATCACGTCGCCCGCTTTCATCAGCTTGTTGACCGCCAGCCGAAGCGCCACCCAGCCGCCGGTGATCGACGCGCAGCGCGTGCCACCATCGGCCTGGATCACGTCGCAATCGATGGTGATCTGACGCTCGCCCAGGGCGACGCGGTCGACGCCGGCGCGCAGGGACCGTCCGATCAGGCGCTGGATTTCCACGGTGCGCCCGCCTTGCTTGCCGACCGCCGCCTCCCGGCGCATCCGCGAGGTGGTCGAGCGCGGCAGCATCCCGTATTCCGCCGTCACCCAGCCCAGGCCCGAGCCCTTGATGAAGGGCGGCACGCGATCTTCGAGCGTCGCGGTGCAGAGCACATGTGTATCGCCCATCCGGATCAGGCAGGAGCCCTCCGCATGCTTGGTCACGCCGGTTTCGATTGAAACCGCGCGCATCTCGCTTAACTCACGTCCCGACGGCCGCATGGGGCTCTCCCTTGTCGCTGTTGCGCCCCCGGGGATACAGAGGTCCGGACCCCGCCCGCAAGTCACATTGACCTTTCTGCCCCACGCTCTTTAATGCCCCTTCGCGGAGGTCCAAGGACGATGACCGAGACCGGACATATTCTCGAGCAGATGAACGACCGTTCGCGGGAAGTGTTCCGCCGCGTGGTCGAAGGCTACCTCGCGAGCGGCGAGCCCGTGGGCTCGCGCACCCTCACACGGACGCTCTCGGAAAATGTCTCGGCCGCGACCATCCGCAACGTGATGCAGGACCTCGAATATCTAGGCCTTCTCGACAGCCCCCATGTCAGCGCCGGACGCGTCCCGACGCAGATCGGCCTGCGGATGTTCGTCGACGGCCTGTTGGAAGTGCGCGAGCTCGACCGCGAAGACCGCGAGAAACTCGACGCCACGCTCTCGTCGAACAGCGACGAGGTCGCGAATATCCTCGACCGCGTCGGCTCGGCGCTCTCGGGCGTCACGCAAGGCGCATCGCTCGTCCTGACGCCCAAGCACGAAGCGCCGATGCGCCATATCGAATTCGTGTCCCTCGGGGCCGACCGCGCGCTCGTGGTCTTGGTCTTCGCCGATGGCCATGTCGAGAACCGGCTTTTTGCACCGCCCCCGGGTCAGACGCCGTCCTCGATGCGGGAGGCCGCGAATTTCCTCAATGCTCTGATCGAAGGCCGGACGCTCTCGGACCTCCGCCGTGTCATCGCGCAGGAGATCAAGAAGCGCCGTCAGGAGATCGACGGCCTCGCGCGCGATCTGGTGGAGCAGGGGCTCGCCGTCTGGGCCGATGAGGCGGACCGCTCCGAGCGACTGATCGTCCGGGGCCGGGCGAATCTCCTCGGCGACAGCAGCCAGGCGGACGAGCTCGACCGCATCCGCGTGCTCTTCGACGATCTCGAACGCAAGCGCGACATCGCCGAGTTCCTCGAATTGACCGAAGAGGGCGAGGGCGTCCGGATTTTCATCGGCTCCGAGAACAAACTTTTCTCGCTTTCGGGTTCCTCTCTGGTGGTGTCTCCATATATGAACGCGGACCGAAAGATCATCGGCGCGGTGGGCGTGATCGGCCCCACGCGCCTCAACTACGGACGGATCGTGCCGATCGTGGACTACACGGCACAGCTGGTCGGAAAACTGATCTCCGACCGCGGATAGAGGTGAAAGATGGCAGACCCGAGAGACGACGAGTTCCTCGACGATTTGGAAACCGCCGAGGCCGAGGCGCAGGCCTACGAGACCGACGAGATCGACGCTGACGCGGCCGAGCTGGACGCGCTCCGGGCCGAGCGCGACGAGCTGAAGGACCGCTGGATGCGCGCGCTGGCCGATGCCGAGAACGCCCGCAAGCGCGCCGACAAGGAACGCCGCGACGCCGAGAATTACGGCGGCACACGGCTCGCCCGCGACCTGCTGCCCGTCTACGACAACATGCAGCGCGCCCTTGCCGCCGCCAACGAAGAGCAAAAGCAGATCTCCGCGGCGCTTCTCGAAGGCGTCGAGCTGACGCTCCGCGAGCTGACGAACGTGTTCAAGAAGCACGGCATTCAGCCGATCACGCCGCAGGTGGGCGACAAGTTCGACCCGCAGCTGCACGAGGCCATGTTCGAAGCGCCGGTGCCCGGCACCAAGGCGGGCGAGATCATCCAGGTCTCGGCCGAGGGCTTCATGCTGCACGACCGTCTTCTCCGCCCCGCGCAGGTCGGTGTGAGCTCGATGCCGGCAAGCTGATCGCTCGGCCTTCGGGCCGGTGGCGACTTGACCAGAGATAAGGGCGCGTTTCCCGTGAAACCGGGCGCGTCCTTAATCTTTGAGGAGCGCCTTCAGATCGTAGAGGGCCTGCAGCGCCTCGCGCGGCGACATGTCGTCGGGCGCAAGTTCCGCCAGTTTCGTCTCTAACACGCCCTCTTTTGCCGCGGTTTTCGGGACCGGAGGCGCCGCCGCGACGGCAGAGAAAAGCGGCAGATCGTCGATCAGCGCCTTGGGCGAGGTCTTCTCGCGCTCGCCCTTCTCCAGCGCCTCGAGAACCGATTTCGCCCGGGTGATCACCGCCGGGGGTAGACCCGCCAGTTGCGCGACCTGCACGCCGTAGGACCGATCCGCCGCACCGGGGCGCACCTCGTGCAGGAAGATCACCTCGCCTTCCCATTCCTTGACCGCCACCGTGGCATTGCGCACGCCCGCAAGCTTTCCGGCCAGCACCGTCATCTCGTGGTAATGGGTCGCGAAGAGGCCGCGTACGCGGTTGACCTCGGCCAGGTGTTCAAGCGTCGCCCAGGCGATGGACAGACCGTCATAGGTCGCCGTCCCGCGCCCGATCTCGTCGAGGATCACCAGCGCGCGGCTGTCGGCCTGGTTCAGGATCGCGGCGGTCTCGACCATCTCGACCATGAAGGTCGAGCGCCCGCGCGCAAGATCGTCTGACGCGCCGACCCGGCTGAAAATCTGGCTGACGAGCCCGATATGGGCGCTGTCGGCGGGCACATAGGCGCCCATCTGCGCGAGAATGGCGATCAGCGCGTTCTGGCGCAGATAAGTGGATTTACCGGCCATGTTGGGTCCGGTCAGAAGCTCCAGCGCCGGGCCGTCTTCGTCGGGGGAAAGCGCGCAATCATTGGCGATGAACGGCGCACCGCCCTGGGCACGCAGGGCGCGTTCCACGACAGGATGCCTGCCACCCGTTATCTCGAAGGCGCGGCTTTCGTCGACGCGGGGGCGGCACCAATCCTCGGCGGCGGCCAGATCGGCCAGCGCGGTGGCAAGATCAAACTCGGCAAGCGCCAGAGCCACGTCCGACAGGGCAGGGGCCACGTCGAGAATAGCCGCTTTCAGGCTGTCATAGAGCCGCTTTTCAATCTCGAGCGCCTCGTTCCCGGCATTCAGGATCCGGGTCTCCAGCTCGCTCAATTCGACCGTCGTGAACCGCACCTGGTTCGCGGTGGTCTGGCGATGGATGAACCGCTCGGACAGGGCGTGCATCTTGTCAGCATGGGTCGCGGTCACCTCGATGAAGTATCCCAGCACGTTGTTGTGCTTGATCTTCATCGACGTGATCCCGGTCTCGGCGGCGTATTCGCCCTGCATCCGGGCGATCACGCTGCGACCCTCGTCCCGCAGCTCGCGGGCGGCGTCGAGATCGGTGTCGTAACCGGGCGCGATGAACCCACCATCGCGTGCAAGGAGCGGGGGTTCGGCCACCAGGGCGCGGTCCAAAAGATCGAGCAGAGCCTCCTGTCCCGACAGCGCCGCGCGCTCCTCTTCCAGATGATCGGGCAGGGCGGCATCCTTGAGCGTGTCGGCAATCACCTCGGCGCGCGACAGCGCGTTCCGTATCGCGGTCAGATCGCGCGGACCGCCGCGATCGAGCCCGAGGCGCGAGAGAGCACGGTCGATATCGGGCACCGTCCTCAGCGTTTCGCGCAAGGTTAGAGCCGCACCACGCGTCTCGAGCGCCCAGGTGACAGCCTCTTGCCGCGCGTGGATGGCCGAGGTCTCGCGGGAGGGCGCAGAGAGCCGACGCTCCAGAAGCCGCGCACCCCCTGCGGTCACGGTCCGGTCGATGACCGACAGAAGCGAGCCCGCGCGTCCGCCCTGCAGCGATTGGGTCAGTTCCAGGTTCCGGCGCGTCGCGGCGTCGATCTGCAACAACCGCGAGACCTGGTCCTGCCGGGGTGGGCGGAGAAGCGGCAGTTTTCCCTTCTGCGTGATGTCGAGATAATCGACAAGCGCGCCCATCGCGGACAGCTCGGGACGCGAGAATTGCCCGAACGGGTCGAGCGTCTGCACACCGAAGAGCGCGCAGAGCCGCGTCTCGGCGGCGGTCGAGTCGAAACTCGCGCGCCCCAAGACGGTCGCATCCAACCCCAGATCGTCGAGCACCGGGCGCAGCTTTTCGTCGGTGCTCTCCGACATCAGAAGCTCCGAGGGCGCCAGTCGCGCAAGCTCCGCGCCGATCCGCGCCTCGGCCAGGGGCATCACGTGGAACGCTCCGGTGGAGATATCGCACCAGCCGAGGGCGAAATCGTCTCTAACACGGCCCAAAGCCGCCAGGTAGTTGTGGCGCCGCGCTTCAAGGAGCGTCTCCTCGGTCAGCGTTCCGGGTGTGACCAGCCGCACCACCTCGCGCCGGACCACCGATTTCGCGCCGCGCTTCTTGGCCTCTGCGGGGCTCTCCATCTGCTCGCAGACCGCGACGCGGAAGCCCTTGCGGATGAGCGTCAGGAGATAGCCCTCGGCCGCATGGACCGGCACGCCGCACATCGGGATGTCCTCGCCCGCATGTTTGCCGCGCTTGGTCAGCGCGATGTCCAGCGCCTCGGCCGCGGCGGCGGCATCGTCGAAGAACAGCTCGTAGAAATCGCCCATCCGGTAGAACAGAAGCGCGTCGCGGTGCTGCGCCTTGATCTCCAGGTATTGCGCCATCATCGGCGTGACCGCGTCTGCCATGTCTCGTCTTGTGCCTCAGCGCTTCGGGGACGGGTTTGACTAGCTGAGATCGCGGCCGCGTGCAAAGCTCGGGCAGTCTTGCCGGGGAGGTTTCGATGGGCAGCTGGGGTGTGGGGCTTTACCAGAACGATACCGCGTCGGATCTGCGCGATCTCTTTCCCGACATCGCCCGCTTGCCGATTCCATTAGGTGAGGTGGAACAGAGACTGCTTTCGGCCGTCGAGGCGTCGGAGGATGCGTTCGATCCCGACAGCATCGACGCGCGGCTCGTTATCGCCGATCTCTTCCATAGGTATGGGCTGGACGCGCCGGATGCGCTCGATCTGGCACGAACGCTGATCCGCGACGGGCATGATCTCGCGGCCAAGCGCGATCTCGGGATGTCCGAGCGCGACCTCGTGAAACGCGAAACGGCGATGGCCGCGGTGCTGGAGACCTGGAGTGCGCCGCATCCGAAGCCGAAGATATTGAAACGGATGACCGGGCCCGAGCCCTTCCTCTTTGAGCCCGGCGATGTCTGGGAGTATCCGACCATGGCGGGCGCGGCGTTCCCGGTGTTCCAGCTCCGGTTTACCGCGGCGGAGCTGAAGGCCCGGTTCCAGCCCGATGGCTGGGCGAGTTTCCTGGTTGCCGACCGCTGGTATGAGGACGAATTTTTCGCGCGCTACCTTGTGGCGCTCGCGATGCCTGAGCCCGATGCGCCGCAAACCGTGCAAAGCGTTGCGGGCGCGCCGCTCATGCAGCTTGTCCGACCGAAATATTACAACGACGAAAATGATCGGCTGGCCTACGAGATGCGGCGCGAGGATCTGGTCTTTCGCGTTCTCGTCGACAAGGGACCGCGAGCCTTGAGCGCGTGGAAAGCCAAACGGATCGGGTCCCTCGACATCGCCACCGATACGCTTTCCGCGCTGGCCGACGCCCAGGCTGAAGAGAATCGCTATCGATTCGGGCATGGCGTGGGCTCGATGGAGCACATGCTGGCCGCGGGGTCATTCGTGAACCGGAGCACGCTGGTCTCCGACGCCGACCAGCCTCGGGTGGAGCCGTCGCCCGACAGGCGGATCGCGGATTTCCTGCGCTAGACCGCTTGCGCCCGCGCCGTGTTGAGCGGGGCGACCGCTTCGGCTAAGAGCGTCGGGCCGGAAAGAGTGGTTTGGGAGGACCGAGGTGGCGCGACAGAAATATACCCGCGAAGAAGCCCTTGCGTTCCACCTCGAGCCGCGCCCCGGCAAATGGGACGTCCAGGCCACCGTGCCGATGACGACCCAGCGCGATCTGAGCCTTGCCTACAGCCCCGGCGTCGCGGTTCCCTGTGAGGAAATCGCCGCCAATCCCGAACTGGCCTATGACTACACCAACAAGGGCAACCTCGTCGCCGTGATCTCGAACGGCACGGCGGTTCTGGGTCTCGGCAATCTCGGCGCGCTCGGCTCGAAGCCGGTGATGGAGGGCAAGTCGGTGCTCTTCAAGCGCTTCGCCGACGTCAATTCGATCGATCTCGAACTCGATACCGAGGATCCGGACGAGTTCATCAAGGCGGTCAAGCTGATGGGGCCGAGCTTCGGCGGCATCAACCTCGAGGACATCAAGGCGCCGGAATGCTTCATCATCGAGCAGACGCTCAAGGAGCAGATGGACATTCCCGTCTTCCATGACGACCAGCACGGCACCGCGGTGATCTGCGCGGCGGGTCTGCTCAACGCGCTGCATATTTCCGGCAAGCGGATCGAGGAGTGCCGGATCGTTCTCAACGGTGCGGGTGCTGCGGGGATCGCCTGCCTCGAGCTCATCAAGGCGATGGGCGCGCAGGCCAACAACTGCATCATGTGCGACACCAAGGGCGTGATCTACCAGGGCCGCACCGAGGGCATGAACCAGTGGAAATCGGCCCATGCGGCGGTGACCGAGGCGCGAACCCTCGAAGAGGCGATGGAAGGCGCGGATGTCTTCCTCGGGGTGTCGGTCAAGGGCGCGGTGACGCAGGAGATGGTCGCGTCGATGGCGGCGAACCCGGTGATCTTCGCGATGGCCAACCCCGACCCCGAGATCACCCCAGAAGAGGCGCATGAGGTGCGCGCAGACGCCATCGTGGCGACTGGGCGGTCGGATTATCCCAACCAGGTCAACAACGTCCTGGGCTTTCCCTATCTCTTCCGGGGCGCGCTCGACATCCATGCGCGCGCGATCAATGACGAGATGAAGATCGCCTGCGCCCAGGCGCTCGCGGCCTTGGCGCGCGAAGACGTGCCCGACGAGGTGGCCGTGGCCTATGGGCGGAGCCTCAAGTTCGGACGCGATTACATCATTCCGACGCCGTTCGATCCGCGCCTGATCCACCGCATCCCGCTCGCCGTGGCGCGCGCGGGCATGGATACCGGTGTCGCGCGGCGGCCGATCGTCGACATGGCGGCATACGAGGTGTCGCTCAAGACGCGGATGGATCCGACCGCGTCGATCCTGCAGGGCATCCATGCGCGGGCGCGCGCGGCGCAGGCGCGGATGATCTTTGCCGAGGGCGACGACCCGCGCGTGCTGCGCGCGGCGGTCACCTACCAGCGCTCGGGCCTTGGCCATGCGCTGGTCGTCGGCCGCGAGGCGGATGTGCGCGCCAAGCTCGAGGCCTCGGGTCTCGGCGATGCGGTGAGCGAGCTCGAGGTGGTGAACGCCGCGAACACGCCGCATCTGGAGATGTACAAGGAGTATCTCTACGCGCGGAACCAGCGGAAGGGGATCGACCGGACCGATGTGCACCGGCTTGCCGCGCGCGACCGGCATGTCTTCGGCGCGCTGATGCTGGCGCATGGCCATGGCGATGCGCTTGTGACCGGCGCGACGCGGAAATCGGCGCATGTCATGAGCCTACTCAACCACGTGTTCGATGCCGACAGCTCGACCGGTGCCGCGGGCGTCACCGCGATCCTGCACAAGGGCCGGATCGTCCTGATCTCGGACACGCTGGTCCATGAATGGCCGAACGAGCACGACCTCGCCAATATCGCCGAGCGCGCGGCCGGGGTGGCCCGGCATCTCGGGCTCGAGCCGCGGGTGGCCTTCGTCAGCTTCTCGACCTTCGGCTACCCGGTCTCGGAACGCGCCGAGAAAATGCACCTGGCGCCCGCGGTGCTCGATGCGCGCGGCGCGAGCTTCGAATATGAGGGCGAGATGACCGTCGACGTGGCGCTCAACGCCCGCGCGCAGGACGCCTATCCCTTCCAGCGGCTGAGCGGACCGGCGAACATCCTCGTCGTGCCCGCCCGGCATTCGGCCTCGATTTCGGTCAAGCTGATGCAGGAGATGGCGGGGGCCACGGTGATCGGGCCGATCCTGACCGGGGTGAACCAGTCGATCCAGCTCTGCTCGACCGGGGCTACGGCGAGCGACATTCTCAACATGGCGGTGCTGGCGGCCTGCAAGGTCGGATGACGCGCCCGGTGTCGGCGTCGCGTGCGTATTTGGAAAAAGAAGAAGCCTAAGGGGAGGCGCGCATGACCGTCTGGAATCTCGGGTCGATCAACGCCGATCTCGTCTACCGCGTGCCGCATCTTCCCTTGCCGGGCGAGACCCTGGCCGCGCGCGAGATGCAGAAGGGCCTGGGCGGCAAGGGCGCGAACATGTCCGTTGCCGCGGCGCGGGCGGCGGCGCGGGTGGTGCATCTGGGCGCCGTCGGGTCGGACGGTCGCTGGATGGTCGAGCGGCTCCTGGAATACGGTGTCGACACGCGCTCGATCCGCGAAGTGGGCGAGGCCTCGGGCCATGCGGTGATCGCGGTGGACGATAGCGGCGAGAACGCGATCCTGCTCTTTCCCGGCGCGAACCGCGCCATCGAGATCGATGCGCTGGAAATGGCGCTGGGCGCCGCGCGCGGCGGCGACTGGTTCCTGACCCAGAACGAGACGAACGCCCAGGCCGCGGCGATGCGGATCGCGCGCGACAAGGGATTGCGCTGTGCCTATGCGGCCGCGCCCTTCGACGCGGAGGCCGTCCAGGCGGTGTTGCCGATGCTTGACCTTCTGGTTCTGAACGCGGTCGAGGCCGAGCAGCTGGAAGCGGCGACGGGGCAGGGGGTCGAGACGCTGGGCGTGAGCGACGTGGTGGTGACGCTTGGTGGGGACGGCTGCCGCTGGTTTCACGGGTCTGACGCCACCGATATCCCCGCCATTCCCGTCACGCCCGTCGACACCACCGGGGCCGGCGACACCTTTACCGGCTACCTGATCGCCGGGCTCGATCGCGGCCTGCCGATGCGGCAGGCGCTGGGTCTTGCGATGCAGGCCGGAGCGCTGATGGTGACGCGCTCCGGCACGGCCGATGTCATTCCCGACCTCAAGGATATCGAGGACGCGCGGCTCGGCGGCTGATCAGTTCACGAAGGGCGCGTCGTCGCCCCAGACCTGCTTGACGCGCATGTCCCGGCGGCAACCGTCGCGGTATTTCTCGTAGGCATCGGCGCGGTGGACATAGCCGAAGCGAGTCAGGGTCTTCTCGTCGCTCTTGTAGTAATCCTGGTGGTAATCCTCGGCCTCGTAGAACGGACCGGCATCGAGGATCGGGGTCACGATCTTGCGGCCGAGCTCCTGTTCTGCGGCGGCAATGGCGGCCTCGGCATCGGCGCGCGCCTCGGCGCTGTCGACGAAGATCGCAGTCCGGTAGGAGTTGCCGCGGTCGCAGAACTGGCCGCCATCGTCGAACACGTCGACCGAGCGCAGAAAGAGATCGTAGAGCTGGCGGCGGCTGACCCGCGCGGGGTCGTAGACGATCTGGGCCGCCTCGTAATGGCCGGTACCGCCCTGGACCACCTGCTTGTAGGTCGGGTTCGCGACCGAGCCGCCGGTATAGCCCGAGATCGCCTCGGACACGCCGCCGACCTTTTCGAAATCCGCCTCGACGCACCAGAAGCAGCCTCCGGCGACGATGATCTCGGCCGCCGAGGCCGCGACGGGCGCAAGGGCGGCGACGCCCGCGATGACGAGCGCGCGTAGGGCGCGGGTGAAGCGGGGGACAGTACGGACCATGACGAAACTCCTCTTCTCTGTTGGCCGGAAGGTGCGCCGCGCCTGCCCATCCGCCAAGGAAAAACCGCGTCTTTCACGCAGGCCTGAAGTGCCGTGAGGGCGCGTGCGGGGCGGGCGCGGCATCGCGGGATTGTGTATTCAGTGCAACGCCCGGGCGCCGGGCATCGCGGCCCTGTTGCCAGATTCCGCGTTTTCACGGACCTTGCGGACAACAAAAGAGAAGCGGCGGTCCGTCCATTCACCGCTTTGTGGTGATTTTATAGAGGCAGATTCTCATGAGACTGGCAGTTCTATTTGCAGCGGTCATGGCGCTCGCGTCCTGCGAAAACGGGATGCCTGGCGCATTCGCGGCGTTCAGCGACACGATGCGGTCGACCAAGGATACCGCGAACCGCGAATACTATCCCGATGACGAACTGCTCGTGGCCGCCCGCATCCAGTTCGAAGAGCGCAATTTCGGCCGCTCCTACACGATGTTCAAGAAAGCGCTCGACGTCTATCCCGAGGATCCCGCGGCCTGGCTGGGCTTCGCGGCCTCCGCCGACATGCTGCGCCGGTTCGACCAGTCGGACTATGCCTATCGCAAGCTCCAGCCGGTGATCGGCAACCGCATCGAGTTCCTGAACAATTTCGGCTATTCGCAGCTTCTGCGGGGCAACCTTCGGTCGGCGCGGACCTATTTCGTTCGGGCCTACGAGCTTGATCCCTCGAACGAAACCGCGGCCAACAATCTCGAATTGCTGCGCAACTCGGTCACCTATCCCAAGCGCGCGCCCGGCGATCTGCGCGGGATCTGATCCGGGTCGGTCATGCTCTTCGCGGCGCATCTTGCGGTCACGGTCCTCGTGGCCGCATTGCTTGTCTGGACGGCCTGCTACGACTGGCGGCACCTGAAGATCCGCAACACGACGGTGATGGTGTTCGTGGGGCTTGCGGTCCTGTTGATGGCGCTGCGCGGTTTCGCGACCTGGCAGAGCGATCTGGCCGCGGGCGCGCTTTTGTTCGTGATCGGCTTCGGGGCGTGGATGCTGCGGGCGATGGGCGGGGGCGATGCCAAGCTCTTCCTGCCCCTGGGCCTCTTGCTCGGCATGACCGCGCTGAGCCCGTTTTCGATGTTCTTCCTCTTGTCGTCGGTCCTGATGCTCGTGGCGATCCGCTGGGCAGGACGGAGGCGCCGGTCGAACCCGGTGGCGCGACGGTTGCGGATGATGGCATTGACCCGGCAGGTGCCTTACGCCGTGCCCATGGCGGCGGCCACGATCCCGGCGCTGTTTCTGAGGGCGTTCGGCCTCGCTTGATTGGTCAGAGGGCTTGTGGCAGGCTTTTCCCTGCATTTTCCATAGGTCCCGAACGCAGGTTTCGGGTTCGGGGCCTCGTGTTTTGGCATCCGGCGGCGTGGCCGTCGCAGGATGGAGAAAGGTTAAGAGATGAAACGGTTCCAGCGCGACGAAAACGGCTTCGTCATGATACTCTCCCTGCTGATGATCCCGGTCTTCCTGGCATTCGGCCTGCTGATCGTGGATCTCGGACGCTCGTATAATGTTCATGGTGATCTTCAAGCCGCGACGGATGCGATGGCTCTGGCCGGTGCGCGCGAGCTCGACGGTGGCACCGATTCCGTGGATCGGGCGCGGGCGGCGATGGCCAACGTGGTCAACAGCGCAACCATGGTCGACGCGACTCCGCGTGAGCTGAACTACGATGTCAGTAACACCGAACTGATCGTGCACTTCCTCGATGAAATTCCGCTGCAGGACACAACGCCAATCGATAGTGCCTGGATTGCCGCGCACGAAGTCCCGCGCAGTGGCGTGGCGCAAAACGCTGCGCGATACGCTTATGTTGCTGCCGTTCCGACAACGCTCACGACAATTTTTCCTTTATACTCCACACTCACTCGAAGCTCCGTGACCGTTGCTGCGGTGTCGGTCGCCAAGACCGTGTTCGCCGCTTGCGAGATCACACCTCTGTATATCTGCAATCCGTTCGAGGGCGACGTTTCTGGCTCCCCGAGACTTGTCGATCGGTTCTACGACGGCGACTTGCACGGCAGGATTTTTCGCCTGCACCCACGGGGCAACAGCACGCACGGTCCCGGAAGTTTCGGCTTCCTTGCGCTTGGGAGCGGTGCAGCTGATCTTAACGACATTTTTGCGGGTATGAGGAACGAGTCTTGCTACGGATCCGAGTCTGTCGATGTCGAGGTCAAACCAGGCGCCAACACATCACTGAGGCAAGGCATCAACGCAAAGTTCGATATGTATGATGCGGAGTACAGCGACGGTATTGGGAGCAACAAAGGGACGAACTTCAATGTGCGCGTCGCTGAGAACACCAGGAAGGGCATTATCCCAGACGCTTCCGTGAACGGAAACAACGTCAACTTCGATGATTGTTCTTCTTCGAGCGGCAACGCATCGAGAATCTCAGACGACCATATCTGGGTTGACCGCGGTGTTGGCGCTGCCAACCGCTTCGTCTTCGACGCGAACGGTCTTGGTTACGATGGGGTCGCCGATCGAGCTTATGGGTTCCCCGATAATTCGACGATGCGCCCTCCGGCGGACGCGGGTTCGGTTCTGGCGACGCAGGGTGCAGCGCTAGGAAGTGGCGCCTGGTCTCTCGAGACATACCTCCGAAGGAACTACGAATACCCAAGCTTTCCGCTGACGATTTCCAGCTCTGCGGACGGTCGAACGGTTACTACAAACATTCAGCGCCCGAACGGCGCAGGAATGGCGTCTGTTCTGCAGAGTTCGTTTCCCAATCCGTCAGGCGCCGCATCATACTCTGGGCCGGGCGATACTGGCCCATCGCGATACGATGTTTACTTATGGGAGTTGGCCAACGACCTCCATGAGCTACGAGCACCGTCGTGGGACGAGGTGGTGGGGAACGGTGGAAACACCCAAACCGTAACTATGCTCAACGAAAGTGGCGCAAACGCCTGTGGTCAGTCGCAAACCCCGTCCATACCCGCGACCGCCGATCCTGATCCGAGGATCATCACGGCCGCGATCGTCGACTGCGGTGCGAATCCTGCGAACGGTTCGTCTCAGACGCTACCCGTCCAAGTCTATGTCTCCCTGTTCATGGCGCGTCCGTTCATCAGTTACGCGAGTTCGGTCGACTCGACCATTGATGTCGAAATCGTGGACATCGAAGGGTTCTCCGGATCGACGCTTCTCGACTACTACATCCGCGAAGAAGCCATCCTCGTCCGGTAAAGCGCGAATCAAGCTACCTCTGTGGCTGAAATATGGCGAAGCGGGGCCGTGAGGGCCCCGCTTCTGCGTTGCAGGGGGCCTTTCGCGGATAGATTTGACCAGCCGATTCTCCCGCTGTACGCGTCAGAACGTGCTGTTAAACCGGTTTTTCGTGATCAATTTCGGCGAGATGGCGCGTTTGTTGCCGCCAAACCCGGGAAAAATGCTTGAATCGCGGAAATCTTACTGATCAGTTGAAATGTGTCTGAAATTTGGCGTAATTTCGTTCTTGCCGAAAGGTACGGAGTTTTAAGGAATCATTCCAAGGCCCGTATAACTTGTAACTTGACGATTTCCGTCAGTGTAATGGAGTAAATTCATGACCAACATTCTCGCCTACATGTCCTCGCTCGCCGTTCGCTTCCGCAAGGATGAAGAAGGCCTGGCCCTGACCGAATACCTGGTCCTGCTCGCGCTTCTTGTTGCTGGCATTATTGGCGCGGTCACCCTGTATGGCGAAGCGCTCGAAGGAGCGTGGACCAATTGGTCGTCCTGGGCAACCGCAGTACTCGGCCAGACACCTTGATATCTCGGGGTCCGGACGAGACTGCCCGGACCCCATCCTCAGGCTGCCCCCAGTGGCTTGGAGCCACGCCAGAGACAAGATGGTGACCCCGGCCCGCGTCAGGGTCACCTTCAACTTTTAAGTCCACCGAATTCTATCCTGCGCCCCGTTGCGTTAAGTTGCTCCCCAAGCAACAGATCGTTTCGAATTTGTTGACATTCTGTCGGCAGCATTGCCGGAACGGCGCTCCCGTAGGAGAATTCACCGATCCCCCGTGCTCATTTTCGGCACGACTGCTGACCGGAGTCCGAATCCATGCGCTTCTCCACTATTCTGAGTTTTCTTGTCGCCTTGCTGCTCGCTGGCGTCGCTGTCTTTGGGGCGCGTTCGTGGTTGGCGACCCAGCAGGCTGCGCTGCAGAACGGAGCATTGAACGGGAACGTGGCCGAGGTTGAGCCGGAGGCGAAGCAGACGATCGTCGTCGCCGCCGAGCAGATCGCCTTCGGCGAGCGTCTCACAGAACTCAAACTGCGCGAGATCGACTGGTCGAGCGACATCACCCCCGAAGGGTCGTTCCCGAAGATCGCGGATCTCATCAAAGGTGAAGAGGACGACGTTGCCCGCTTCGCCCTTGCCCCGATGACCGTCGGTGAGCCTGTCCTCACGTCGAAAGTGACGGCCCCGGGTCAGCGCGCGAAGCTCTCGACCGCCCTGACCAAGGGCAAGAAAGCCATGTCGATCCGCGTGAATGACGTCGCGGGCGTGGCAGGTTTCGTTCTTCCGGGCGACCGCGTCGATGTTCTTCTCACCCGGTCGAGCAACCAGGGCACCTTCGTGGACGTTCTTCTTCAGGGCGTGAAGGTTCTCGCGATCGACCAGATTGCCGACGAGCTGAAGGATCAGCCTTCGGTCGTTCGCACGATCACCTTCGAGGTCGATACGCAGGAAGCCCAAAAGCTGGTTCTCGCTTCGAGCGTCGGCACACTGTCTCTGGCCCTGCGGAACGTCGCATCGAGCGATATCGAGCAGATCGACCGCGTGACCCTCAGCGATCTCAACGATCCCGACGTCGCTCGCGATCTGGCCGAGGCCCGCGCCGCGGAGCTTCTGAAGAATGCCAAGGAAGGCGACAGCAGCGATCCGTCGCTCCAGCGCCTCGTGTCGCTCGAAAAGATGCTTCAGGACCTGTCCGACGGCATCAATCAGCGCCTCGATGGGCCGACAGAGCCGGTTGTGATCGAAAAAGTGGTCGAACGGCTACAGCCTGCGCCCAAAAGGAGTACCGTCGGGGTGATCCGGAATGGCCAGCGCGCCGAATACAAGGTACTTCTTAACGAAGAAGGCGAGCCCGTCGGAACTGTCCAGGTCGATCCGAATGGAGACCAGGTCGTGACTTACGTTCCCGGTGGTCTTGAAGCGGAGCAGGAGTCGGAAGCGGCGGCGGGACAATAACGACAAAACTCCCCGCGAATGCGTTTCGATTGTTTCAGGGACGGATTTGAAAGATGAGCAGTATATCGAGACGTAACCTGGCGTCGACCTTGGGGTCGACGCTCACCAGGCTCGCGGCCGCGGCGATAATCGCGGGTGCCGGTCTTGCCGCTCCCGGGATGGCGCTTGCCCAGACCCGCAGCATCGTGATCGACGATGGTATCGTCACGAAGCTTGAGCTGACACCGGGCTACACGCTGACGCTCGAGACCTCGGACAGTTTCGCCGACATCCTGATCGGTAACACCGATGTGGTCGATGTGTTCCCGCTGACGGACAATTCCTTGTACCTCCAGGCGAAGACCAACGGCTACACGAACGTCACGCTCTACTCGGTGGACAAGCAGCTGCTCGAGGTGATCGACGTTCGGGTCCGTACCGATTTCGACGAGCTTCGCCGGTCCATCCAGCGCGCTGTACCGTCGGCCAAGGTCGACATCCTCAACGTCAACAACCGCATCCGGGTGTCCGGACAGGTGAAGAACGAGGTCGATCGCAAGCGCGTTCTGGAGATCGCGCAGCAATATTCGGAAGACCCGGTCGTCAACGCGGTGCGCGTCACCAACGCACAGCAGGTCGAGCTGGACGTCCGCATTCTCGAGGTCGAGCGCAACTCCGGCCGCGAGCTCGGCGTGAGCCTCACCGCGATCGAGAAGGACACCGGCAACGTCACTGGTCGGACCAGCGGTAACCTTCCGCTCGGTCTCGGGACGCCTTTCGGCACCGCCATCGGCGAGCTTCTGGAAATCTCGGGCTTCGAGATCGACTTCGTGATCAACGCGCTCGAGGCCAAGGGTCTTGCCCGGCGTCTCGCCAATCCCAAGCTGGTCACTACCAGCGGCGTCGAGGCCAATTTCGTCGTCGGCGGCGAGGTTCCGATAAGCCAGGCGGTGATCTCCGAGGCGGGCATTCCGGTCTCCGAGACCGGTTACCGCGAATACGGTGTGCGCCTGAACTTCGTGCCGAACGTGCTCGACGACGGCGTGATCTCGCTTCGGATCACTCCGGAAGTCTCCGACATCGACCCGTCGATCAGCGTCAACGGCCAGCCGGGTTTCATCACCCGCAAGGCCGAGACCACTGTGTCGCTGCGCGACGGGCAGAGCTTTGCTATCGCCGGTCTTCTCCAGGCCAACAACGCCCGCTCGGTCGAGCAGGTGCCGTGGCTCGGTCAGCTGCCGATCCTCGGCGCGCTGTTCCGCTCCAGTGGCTTCCAGAAGCGCGAAACCGATCTCGTGATCCTGGTGACGCCGCGCCTCGTGCGCCCCGCAACGCCGAACGAACCGCTGGTCAGCCCGCTTGCCACCACGCGCTCGTCCAACGATGTCGAGCTGTTCCTCCTGGGCATGCTCGAGGTCGACAAGCAACTGCTGCGGCGCTTCGCCGAGGGCGACGGTGTCGTCGGTCCTTATGGTCACATCATCGATCTGGATTTTGAAGATGGCATTCTGGTCAAGAAGTAAGCGGCTGGGTGCCGCCGCAGCGCTCCTCCTGCTGAACGCAGGCTGTGCCGCTGAATATTGGAACAACTGGGACACGGTCTCGGCCCGCGCGGGCAACGCGCCCGAAGCGAACACGGCGATCCAGACGATCCAGCCGTGGCCGCCGGGGGCCTACGACACCGACATCGACGTGTCGCAGTGATATGATCTCCGCACCTGGCCCGAGGGCCGGGTGCGACCTGTTTTGAAAGAGGGGCCTCACGGCCTCGTGTTTTGGTGATTGTCGAAATTTCGGCATGGATTGGTACGCGATGAGGTTCACGGGGATCGGAAAGTTCAGGGGGGACGAACAGGGCGTCATTTTGATCGAGACGCTTCTGGTTCTTCCTGTGTTGCTGCTCACCTGTTTTGGCATCCTCGAATTCGGCAATATCATGTGGCAGCGGGAGCAGCTGCAGATCGGCGTGCGTGACGCAGCTCGATATTGGTCGCGATGTACCGCAGATCTGCCGACCGGCGGCTATACCGCGACGTGTAACGAGATCACGGCCCGGAATATCGCTCTTTACGGAAATCCGGCTGGGACAGGACGGCTTCGCGTTCCAGGCTGGGATGCTGCATCAGAAATTGTATTTACGCCGGCACATGAAGATTTGCCGACGACACCGACCGCAGGCGATCTCGTCACGGTCTCCGGCGCTGCTCCCTATACCGGGACACCGGTGACCGCGTTCGTTTTTAGCAACCTGATTACACTGCGGTCCACGCATTCCGAAAGGTATATCGGATGGTAAGGATCCGTAGCCCGAAGGCCATGCTCAGCGACCGTTCGGGCGTCACGTTCGTCGAGGCGCTTCTGGTGATGCCGATCCTTATCCTGATGATGGCCGGGATGATCGAGCTCGGCGTGCTGATGGCCCAGTTCAACCAGACCGTTAAGGCGATGCATATTGGCGCCCGCTATCTCGCCGTATCCTATCCGGTCCTCGATGACTCTCTCCTGGATTCGAGTGGAGGGGGAATTTTGCCATCAATTTCTGCCATGCGGTCATCGAACGCGGCTGGACAGCCGTCGCCAAATGACGGACTGGCAATAAGTTGTACGACAGGCTCGACACCTGCTTGTAATTCGACCCGCCTCAACGCCATCCTGACCGGCGGTGACGGCGTTTGCGGGCGCCCAGCAACGTACTCCCGGCCCGGTATCTGCGATGTTGCGCCTGCCGTGACGGCCAACAATCTCCGCGTGACTTACTTCCGGACCGGCCTCGGCTATGCGGGTCGGCCCTACGGACCTGTCGCCACCATCCGGCTCGAGCTGATCAATTTCCGCTTCGACTTCATGGGTCTCGCCGGGGTACTCGCTCTCTTCGGAGCCAATACCGCGAGCGGTTTTGTCTTCCAGCCGCAGCCCGTCACCATCACCAGCGAGGATATGTGGAGCGTCCGGTGCGATCCGCCGGCAACCAGCTGCTGACCCAACGATAAATCGAGCACCGAAAGCCCTTACATGAATATTGCCTCCCCATCGCGCATTCTCCTCGCCGCCATCAGCGGCAAGAGCGTGCGCGATATCGAAGTCCTGATCGAAAAGGCCGGCCGCGCGCGCTACAGGACGGTCGGGGCCGAAGAGCTGGAAACCGCCCTGAACGAGGAACAGCCCGATGTGGTGGTTCTCGAGATCGAGACGCTGGGCGAGCGTGAGACCGCGGTCCTGAACGAGATCCGCGCCATCGCGCCGGACACCGCGCTGATCGTGACCTCCGAGGCGCTGAGCCCGTCGGACATGCGCGCGCTTCTTCGCTTCAACCTGCATGACTGGCTGGCCAATCCGCTCGAGGATGACGAGTTCATCGGGAGCCTCCAGCGCGCGGTCCGCGCCGGGAAGACCAACCGCAACCGGGTGCACGCGGTGATCTCGGCCGTGGGCGGGGCGGGTGCCACCACGGTGGCGATCTCGATGGCCGACATCGCGGTGCAGGGCTTTTTCAAGCGCAAGCAGGATGTCGCTCTCTTCGATCTCGATTTCTCGCTCGGCAACTGCGCGCACATGCTGAATATGGTCAGCTCGTTCAACATGGGCCATGTCGCGGCCAATCCGAGCCGGATCGATTCCGAGTTCATCTCGGTGATCCGCCGCGAGCATGACAACGGCTTTTCGCTCTATTCCTTCAAGCTGCCGACCCTCAACACCGAGATGAACGGCTACGAGATGGTCCTGCGTCTCCTCGACGCGGTCAGCATGGAGCACGACCACACCATTCTCGACATTCCATACTACGAGACCGAGTGGAAGGATGACGTGATCGCCGCGGTCAACACCGTGACCATCGTCACCGAGCTGAACCTCGCCTCGATCAAGCACGCCATCGACCTGGTCGAGCGGGTCCGCGACGTGCGGGGCAAAACCTTCCCGATCAACGTGATCATCAACAAGACCGAGGGCAGCCTCTTCGGGCCGCGGATCGGCAAGAAGCGTCTCGAGGAGCTTTTCGAGAAGGTGCCCTTCACCTTCCTTCCCGCCGATAACAGCCTCTTCGGCGAAGCGGTCGACCGCGGGGTCGCGCCCTCGGAAGTGTCCAAGCGGGCGAAGTTCCTGAAGGATCTGCGCAAATACATGCGCGATCTCGAGATGGAGGAGAAACCGGCATGAACGGAAACACCTTCTCGAGACGCCAGGCGCTCACGCTGATCGGGGCTGCGATGCTCGTCCCGACCTCCGCGACCGCGCAGGTCAAGAAAGTGCCGCGCAACCACGGCCAGCGCACCATGCGCGTTGTGCCCTATCAGAGCAACGAACGGCCCGGCACGATCATCATCTCCAATGCCGACCGGACGCTGCACCGCGTGCTTCCCGGCGGCAAGGCCGAGCTCTACCAGATCTCCGTGGGGCGCGAGGGCTTCGCCTGGACCGGCACCACGGTCGTCGGCGCCAAGCGCGAATGGCCGGAATGGCGCCCGCCCGCGGCAATGCGCCAGCGCGATCCGTCGCTGCCGGACATGGTGCCCTCGGGCCCCTACAATCCGCTCGGCGCCCGCGCGCTTTACCTCTACAGCAATGGCCGGGACACGCTCTACCGCATTCATGGCACCAACAGTGCCGGAACCATTGGCGGGTACGAGACCTCCGGCTGCTTCCGTCTGACCAATGCCGACGTTCTGGATCTCTTCGCGAAGGTCCCGACCGGCACCAAGGTCATCGTATATTGAGACAGGGATAAATCATCATGGTAGGCCGCTTCTTCCGCTCCTCCCCGCAAGACGAGACCAAGAGCCCCAGCGGGCCCCTGGTCCTCGACGAGCCCGTGAAGAACGGCAAGGCCAATGGTGCGTCCATGGTGCCTGCCACCGCATCCGAGCCGATGGATTTCGTCAACGAGCGGGTGCAGATGCACCGCTATCTGCTCGACAAGATCAACCTCTCGATCCTCGACACGATGGAGGAAGAGGAAATCCACAACGAGTTGCGCCCGATGGTGCGCGACTACACCAAGCAGCAGAACATGCCGCTTTCGGCCGCCGAGCTCGACCAGCTCGTGTCGTCGATCGGCGACGAGATGCTGGGGCTCGGTCCCATCGAGCCGCTTCTGGACGACGAGACGATCTCGGACATCCTGATCGTCGGCTCGGGCACGGTCTTCATCGAACGGTTCGGCAAGCTCGAACAGACCAAGGTGCGCTTCAAGGACGAAGACCACCTTCTGCGGATCATCAACAAGATCGTCGCCTCGGTCGGCCGACGCGTCGATGAAAGCTCGCCCTTGGTGGACGCGCGTCTTGCGGATGGCTCTCGTGTGAACGTGGCAATCCGGCCGGTCGCCGTCGACGGACCGCAGGTCTCGATCCGGAAATTCTCGAAAAAGCCGTATTCGCTTGAGAAACTCGTCGCCAGCAACGCGCTTGCCCGCGGTATGGCCGACCTCCTGTCGGCCGCGGTCGAGGGCAAGGTTTCCTTGGTGGTGTCGGGCGGCACCGGTTCGGGTAAGACGACGATGCTCAATGCGCTTTCGGCCTATATTCCGCATAACGAGCGCCTCGTGACGATCGAGGACGCGGCGGAACTCCAGCTGCAACAGCCGCATGTCGTGCGCCTTGAAACGCGCCCGCCGACGGTCGATGGCCGCAACGAGATCATGCAGCGCGACCTGGTGAAGAACGCGCTCCGGATGCGTCCCGACCGCGTCATCATCGGCGAGGTGCGCGGCGGCGAAGCCTTCGACATGCTTCAGGCCATGAACACCGGCCATGAGGGGTCGATGTCGACGATCCACGCCAACAACCCGAGGGACGCTCTGGCGCGGATGGAGCAGATGGTCGGCATGGCAGGCCTGCCGATGAACCAGATGTCGATCCGTAGCCAGATCACCTCGGCCGTGCACCTGATCCTTCAGCTCCAGCGCCTGCGCGACGGCACCCGCCGCGTGACCTCGATCGCCGAGATCACCGGCATGGAGGGCGAGGTCGTCCAGCTTCAGGAGCTCATGCAGTTCCGCAGGCTCCGCACCGAGGATGACGGCACCATCGTGGGCGAGTTCCGCGCCACCGGCATCCGCCCCCGCTTCCTCGACGATCTGAAGTCGATGGGGCTGCGGGTGAGCGATTCCTACTTTGACCCCTCGAGCCCGTTGACGTGACCCATGCTTGAAAACCCCTTTATCTTCTACGGCCTGTTCTTCGCCGCTGCGCTGCTGATTGCGGATACGCTCTTGCGGCTTCTCACCGCGCGGCGGCGGTCCGAGCAGCAGGTCAAGAACCGCATGCAGGCGCTCAAGGCCAAGAAGGGCGAGACCGCGGCCCTGAGCGAGCTTCTGTCGCGCCGCCGCGTTCCGGGCGACGGCCGCATGGACATCTTCGCGATGTTCACCCGGACGATGGCCCAGACCGGCCTCGAGATCAGCACACCGAGGCGCCTGCTTTATCTCTTCGGTCTTTTCGCCATCGGGATCATCATCTCGACGCTGTTCCTGGGATTGACCGGTTTCGTCCGCCTGGGGTTCGGTATCGTCTTCGCCCTAGCCGTGGCCTGGTTCGCGATCGTCATCATGCGTCGGCGTCGGATCAACACATTCACCACGCAGCTCGCGCCAGCGATCGAGATCATTGTCCGCAGTCTGAACGCCGGGCACCCGCTCAACTCGGCTATCGCGCTTGTCGCCCGCGAGATGCCCGATCCCATCGGCTCCGAGTTCGGCATCCTGTCGAGCCAGCTGACCTTCGGCTCGGACCTGCATCAGGGCTTTCTCAACATGATCCAGCGCGTCGGCGCGCCGGAACTCAACCTTCTCGCGGTGACGGTCAGCGTCCAGCGCGGCACCGGCGGAAACCTGTCTGAGATCCTGGAAAATCTGGCGAAGATGATCCGGGACCGCTTGATGCTCAAGGCGAAGATCCGCGCGATCTCGGCCGAGGGCCGTATGACATCTTGGATCATGCTCGGCTTCCCGTTCTTCTTGTTCTTCATGATCAAAGTCATGGTGCCGGATTATTACGACGAGCTCTGGGAGAGTGGCTACGGCACGCATGTTGTGGTGACCTGCCTCATCCTCATGTTCTTCGGCATGATCATCATCCGTAAATTGGTGAATTTCGACTTCTGAGACTCCGTCTCAAAGGGGAGACCCGCTTGTGAACGAAACACTTTTCCTGATCGGCATCTTCTTTGCGGTGTTGCTGTTCGTCTTAACGCTCAGCCGCATCGTGTCCAATCGTCGGGAAGTGTCGCGCAACGTGGCCGCCGCCCGCCGGGGTCGCCGCAAGACCAACGAAGACATCGAGCGTCTTCTCGGCACCGGCAACGAACAGATCCGCTACTATCTGGACACGGTTCAGAACGCTCCGCTCAACTCGCTCAGGATGCGCCTGGTTCAGGCGGGATATTTCGACAAGAGCGCACTCTTCTGGTTTAACGTGATCCGGCTCGTCGCCACTGCCGGTCTTTTCCTTGCCGTACAGTTCGGCTTGCCGCAGATCTCGCCGTCGACCTCGACCCCGGCCGCGCTTCTCTTTGCGACCGTTGCAGCGGCGGCGGGCTTTATCGGCTGCTCGTGGTTCCTGGAACGTCAGGGAAAGAAGCGCATGATCGAATTTCGCAAGATTTTCCCGGATTTCATGGACCTTCTGCTGGTTTGCGTGGATGCAGGCTTGTCCATTGACGCATCGATAGACCGAGTGACGCGCGAGTTTCTCAAAACGGTCGAGGATTTCGGCGTCCAACTGTCCATCGTCAGCCTCGAAGTCCGTGCGGGTCGTCCCATGCACGAAGCCTTGCATAACCTCTCTGAACGAATCCGGGTAGAAGAAGCGCGCATGCTCGCCGTGCTCTTCCGGCAGTCTGAAGAGCTCGGCGCGTCGGTCAGCCAAACCCTCAGAACGTTCGCCGCTGAAATGCGCCAGCTTCGCCTGATCCGCGCCGAAGAGAAGGCAAATACCCTGCCGCTCAAGATGCTCTTCCCGATGGCGCTCTTCATGTTCCCGGTCAATCTGATCATCGTTCTGGTACCGGTGATGCTATCGCTTTTGAAGATGTTCCTCGCACTTGCTCCCGGTGCGACCTAGGAGGTCCGAGATGTTCAAACTGTCCTCGACCAAGCGCAAGACGCCCGAAGCCGCAGAGACGGCGCCCGCAGCCGAGCCAACACCTGACGTCGCCGTGCCCGAGAGCGCTCCGACGCCGACCCCGTCCGCGCCGCTCGCGGCGGCAGAGCCGACGCCGGTTGATCCCGCGGACGAGCGTGTCGTCACCACCGGCCAGTTCCCCTATTTCAAGCCGCCCCGCACGATCGAGGAGACCGGGCTCAGCGAGTCGTTCCTGATCGGACTGACGGCCAAGGTGCTCTACGACGGCGGCACCATGACGCCCGCGGATATCGGCGAGGTCACCAAGCTTCCCAAGATCGTCTGCCGGTCCCTGATCAAGGAAATGACTCACCTGCAATATGTCGAGGCGCTGGGCCTCGAGACGCAGGACATCAAGTCCGACATCCGCTACCAGCTCACCGACGCCGGCCGGAAAGCTGCGCTCGAGGCCCTTCAGGCGTCGAGCTATATCGGCCCGGCCCCGGTCTCGCTTTTCGAGTTCGAAGCGCAGATCGGACGCCAGTCGATCACCCATGAGCAGCTCCAGCATCACGAGCTCGAAAAGGCGTTCTCGCATCTCGTGATCGCCGATGGCATGATCGAACAGCTCGGGCCGGCGGCGAACTCCGGTCGTTCGATGCTCTTCTACGGCGAGCCTGGCAACGGGAAGACCTCGCTGGCCGAGGCCATAGGCATGGCGTTCAAGGACACGATCTACTTCCCTCACGCGATCCTCGTCGGCAGCCAGATCATCCGCTTCTACGATGACACGCTGCATGTCGAAGGCGAGATGCCGGAAGACCCGATCGACCAGCGCTGGGTGCCGTGCAAACGCCCGGTGGTGATCGCGGGCGGCGAACTGACGCTCGCCATGCTCGACCTCATGTTCGAACCGGGCTCGCGCTTCTACGAGGCGCCGATGCATCTCAAGGCGCTGGGCGGGGTCTTCGTGCTGGACGATTTCGGCCGTCAGACCGCAGCGCCGCAGGCGTTCCTCAACCGCTGGATCGTGCCGCTCGAGAAGGGCTTCGACATCCTGTCGCTGCACACCGGCAAGAAGTTCACCGTGCCCTTCGACCAGCTGGTCGTGTTCTCGTCGAACATGATGCCGGAAGAGCTGGGCGACGGCGCGGCCCTTCGCCGGATCTACTTCAAGATCTTCGTGCCCTCGCCGACCAAGGAAGACTACCTCGAGATCTTCCGCGACGCGGCCGCGTCCTACGAGCTCGAGTGGAAAGAGGACATCGTCTCGAAATTCTATGACGACAAATACGTCGCCCAGGGTCTCGTGACCTCGGGTGCGCATCCGGGCTTCCTGATCCGCCACATTCTTGCCGCCGCGCGCTATCTCGACCGAAAGGCCGAGCTCAGCCGCGAGCTTCTAGACCTCGCGTGGCGGAATGTGGCCGCAGCCAAGAAGAGCCATACGCACGCCCCGACCTGACCTCGAAACAGACTGTTTCCGACCCTCTCGAGGGCGGCGGAGAACTGCCTCGTGACAGTTCCCGCGTGAGTTGATATACCGTCGCTAAGCACTTTCCTGAGTGGTAAGCGAATGATTGACGTTCTGGTCGGTCGCTCATTGCGCAATCTCCGTTTGAAACGGGGTCTCTCCACGCGGCAGGTCGCTTATCTTCTCTGTATCGACCCGGTCGAGCTGACCGAGTTCGAAGCGGGACGCGCGCGCCCCAGTGCAGTCCAACTGCATGAATTCGCTCTCTTGTTCGGCATTCCGATCGAACGGATCTTCATGAACGAGATGCCCGAGGCATCGCCGTCGGGGGTGGGTGGACCAGCGCCTCGCGACGACCAGGTTCAAGAGATCGCCCGGGACTACGGGCAGCGTGACCCGATCGAACGGATTTTGACCTTCGGCATCCTAACCGCGACCGCCGAACCCTGACACGCTGACGCCACCGCCATGTGGGAGCGACGAGCCTTTGCCCATGGACGTCATAGATCTCAGCGCGCTCGAGACCCCCGAAGAGAATTATCGGGACTATCTCGCGCGTCTCTGCGACCGGCTCGGTCTCGATTACGCGGCCTATGCGGGCAGCAATTCGCTCGAGCACACGATCCACGGCGTGGTCACCTATCCCGACGAATGGCAACGGCGGTACGTGGCCGAGGGCTTGCAGAACATCGACCCGACGCTGCAGGCCGCCGCGCGCTCCATCGCGCCGGTCGATTGGTCTCGCCTGCGCGGGGGAGAGGCCTTCGACGTCCTCTTCAGCAAGGCCGGCGATCACGGAATTGGCTGGCAGGGCCTGACGATCCCGATCCGCGGACCCTATGGCGATGTCGGCATGTTCAGCGTCACGCGCGATGTCAACGATACCGAGTGGGGTCGCCTCAAACGCCGGATCCTGCCCGAATTGCAGGCGGCCGCCGTCCATCTGCATGACAGCATCATGACCTCGGGCACCCTGGCCAAGGCGCTCAACCGGCCGCGGCTGTCGGCGCGCGAGACCGAGATCCTGCAATGGACCGCCGCCGGGAAATCGCAGCAGGACGTGGCCGACATCCTCGGGATTTCGCACCGGACGGTCGAGGTTCACCTGCGCTCCGCGCGCGAAAAGCTCGGCGCGCTCAGCTCCGCCCAGGCGGTCGGCCGGGCGATCGGGCTTGGACTGATCTACCCGTTCTGACCCGCCCCGACCCGTTCACCTATCCGAGAGGACAGGCGGGTATACGGGATTCCCCCAATAGTTTTGTCACACGCTAGAGGCGATTCTCTCAGAACGGGACACAACGTTTTGGGGGTTACTATGATTATCGTTATCGATGGACTGAACAAGGACCGTTACACGGGTCTGCTGGACCAGATGTATCAGCTTCGGGCGCGCGTCTTTGCCGACCGGCTGGGCTGGGATGTCACCGTGCGCGACGGCAAGGAGATCGATCAGTTCGACGCCTTGGATCCCGCTTACGTGCTGGGCGTGAACGATGACGGCCGGGTCGTCGCCTGCGTCCGGGCGTTGCAGACCACCGGGCCGCACATGCTGGCCGACGTCTTCTCGGACATCCTGCGGGGCGAGCCGCCCTTGCGCAGCGCGACCTTGTGGGAATCCACGCGGTTCTGCGTCGACACACAGGTGCTCGAACGCGGCAAGTCGCGCAACTCGGTCAGCTACGCCACCTGCGCGCTCATGGCCGGATCGCTCGAATACGCGAAAAACAGCGGCATCAGCGATATCGTCACGGTCATCGACCCGGTGATGAACCGCGTGCTGCAACGCTCCGATTGCGCGCCCTACGGCTATGTCGGTGAGACGACGCCGATGGGCAAGGTGCCCGCGATGGCGGCGCTTCTGGATTGCACCGACGAGCGGATTGCGAAGATCCGCGCCTTTGCCGGGATCGAAGGGGACATCTTCCTCGACCCGGCCCGGTGCGAGGCGCTGGCCGATCCGGTCGAACAGGCGCCGATGGACGTGGTGGACGACTCGCTCGAGTTCTACTGCCGTGAGCAGGTCGCGCAGGCCACGACCGAGGAAGAGCGTGTCGCGGCCTGGGCATTGATGTCGCGCCTGCGCGACGTGGGAATGATCGCGGGCCGGGAACGGCTCGTGGGCGGTTACCGCTGACCGCCGAGCAGGAGCACCGGTATTTGAACCGGTGCCCCGAATCTGTCACAGGCAGGCCTTTACGTTTCCGGAGGCCCGCCTGTGACAGAGCTGACCCTGCAGAAAAACGTCTTTCGCGATCTCGAGCCGCTGGGCCGGCTCCTGCAAGACGACCGTGACCTCGCGCTGGTCAATCCCAACGCGCAAGCGCCGTTCGACCCGGTCGAATGGCACGAGAAATGGCTCAACGAACCCGATGACGCGTCCTTCTACCTCCTCGATGCCGAGGGCCGCGAGGTCGGCTTCTTCGCGCTCCGCGTCGGTGTCGGTCCGGAGGTGCGTCACCTGACCTATGTCTTCGTGGCCGAGGAGGCGCGCGGCGGCGCGGGCGAGGTTCTGGCGGGCTTCGTGGAGCAGGCGGCGCGCGATCTCGACGCCCTGACGATCACGCTCAAGGTCGAGCTCGACAATGAACCCGCGCTCAGCGCCTACCGGTCCGCGGGCTACGAGGAGCTCTCGCAGCGCGGCGGCATGGCGACCATGCGGCTCGATCTCGGGTAGGGGCACCCCACCCGGACGACCCATGCGACGCCGATGGTGCGGCCCGCATCCAAGCCCCTGACTGTCCTGGAAAATCCGACAGAAACCTCCGCCCTGAAACAAGTCGGGCGACGACCCTCCCGCCCGAACGGGTAACGCTTTTCTCCGCGAACGGGGGCGGGATTCTATACGTCCGGTTCTGGCGGAGACGCAGTGCGGAGATCATCTTCGTGCCATGCTCAGTTCAGACATCGCCACTCCCGACCATCCCATGGGGTTCGCCGACAGCCCGTCCCGGCGCACGCGCCGCACGGGCCTCGACGCGACCAATGTCCGCGACATCCTGCTCGACTGTCTCGTGAGCACGGTCGGCGACAAGGTCAGCGATCTCGCCCGCATCCTGGCCGGGCGCCGGGCGATCGACACGATCCCGACCGAGCAGCGCTTCCTCGCGCTCCAGGCGATGGGCGCCTGGCACCAGCTTCTCGCCATCGCGCGCGAGTTCGAAGCGGTTCACGCCCGCCGCGCGCTCGAACGCTCGGGCGGACCCGCCGACATTCCGGGCAGTTTCGCCAATGTCATCGACACCGCCGTCGCGCGCGGCACCTCGCCCGAGGCGATGGCCAAGGCGCTGGAGCGGCTCGATGTCGCGCCGACGATGACCGCGCATCCGACCGAGACGAAGCGCGTCACCGTCCTTGAGATCCACCGCCGGATCTATCGCCGCCTGACCGAGCTCCTGTCCCGCGCCTGGGCCCCGAGCGAGGAGACGGCCTATTACGACGCGCTCTGCGCCGAGGTCGAGCTCTTGTGGCTCACCGGCGAATTGCGGCTGGAAAAGCCCTCGGTCAGCCAAGAGGTCGCCTGGGGCATCTATTTCTTCCGCGAGGTGCTCTTCAACGCGGTGCCCGCGCTTTTTGACTCGCTCGGCCACGCCCTGTCGAGCGCCTATTCCGACCAGCCCGCGCCGCGCTTCCTGCGCTTTTCCTCGTGGATCGGCGGCGACCGGGACGGCAACCCGCATGTCACCGCCGACATCACCGGCGCCGCGCTGGCCGAGTACCGGCTCGCGGCGGTCTCCTCGTTCCTGCCCGATCTCCGCGCGCTCTGCCGCGACCTGTCGCTGTCGCTTTCGGTCGCCGAGGTGCCCGAGACATTCCGCAGCGCCGTCGACGCGCAGCTCGCGCTGTGCGGCGAGGCTGCCGACCATATCCGCGTCCACAACAGTGCCGAGCCGTTCCGCCAGTTTGCCTCCGCTCTGCTGATGCGGCTCGAAGCGACGCTGCAGTCTGATCCCGCGCCTGGCGCCGTCCGACCCTTTGCCAATGCGCGCGAGTTCCAGGATCTTCTTCAGATCCTCGACGCCGCGCTTCTGGCCGCCAAGGCCCCCGCCAACGCCCGACGCCGCACGCGGCCGCTTGTCCAGCGCGCCGAGGTCTTCGGCTTCCACGGGGTCAGCCTCGACATCCGCCAGAACGCCACGGTCATCAATCGCACCGTCGCGGCGGTCCTTGAGGCGCGCGGCCTCAGCCCATGCCCCGCGCCCAACACGCCCGAATGGTCCGACGCGCTCCGGGACGCGCTCGCCACCGACGGCCCGCTCGAGACCGCGCAGCTGATCGACCTTACGGAAGAGGCGCAGGAGACGCTCGCCCTCTTCCGCCTGATCTCCGAACAGCGCGCGCGGGAGCGTGCCTCGATCGGCGCGTTCATCTTGTCGATGACCACGAGTGCAGAAGATATTCTTGCGGTATACTTAATTGCTCGGTGGTGCACCCCAAGGGACGGATCGGTCGCCGCGACGACGCCTCCGAACGTGGTGCCGCTTCTCGAGACCATCGACGATCTGCGCGCCGCGACCGAAATCCTCGACACGCTCTTCAAGAACCGCACCGTCCGGCGCGCCATCCGCGAGAATGGCGACGTGCAGGAGGTCATGCTCGGCTATTCCGACAGCAACAAGGATGGCGGTTTCCTGACCTCGAACTGGGAGCTCTCCAAGGCGCAGACCGCGCTGCAGCGCGTGGCCGAACGCCACCGCGTGCAGATCGGGTTCTTCCACGGCCGCGGCGGCTCGGTCAGCCGCGGCGGCGCGCCCGCGGGCCGCGCCATCGCCGCGCAGCCCGACGGCACCGTGAACGGGCGGCTCCGCGTCACGGAGCAGGGCGAGATCGTTTCGGCCAAGTTCGCCAATCGTGGCACGGCGCTCGCCAATCTCGAATATCTCTCGGCGGCGGTGCTGGGCCATTCCCTGCGCGCCGCTCATGGCCGGTCCGACGCGCCCGAGTTCAACGAGGCGCTCGAAGCGCTTTCGGGTCTGAGCCAGGTGCGTTATCTCGATCTCGTCCGCACCGACGGGTTCATCGACTATTTCCACGAGGCCAGCCCGGTCGAGGAGCTGGCGCTTCTCAAGATCGGCTCCCGCCCCGCCAAGCGCTTCTCCAAGGGCAAGCGCGACCTGGGCGACCTGCGCGCGATCCCCTGGGTCTTCGCCTGGAGCCAGAACCGCCACATGATCACCGGCTGGTACGGGATCGGCTCGGCGCTGTCTTCCTTTACCCGGGTGCGCGGCGAGGACGGTCTCGATCTTCTGCGGCGCATGTTCGAACGCTCAAAGCTCTTCCGGCTGGTCATCGACGAGGCCGAGAAGCTGATCACCCAGGCCGATATGGAGATCGCCCGCGATTATGCAGCGCTGGTGGTCGACCCCGACGCCCGCGACCGCGTCTTCGCCAAGATCGAGGCCGAACACGCACTCACCCGCAACATGATCCTCGCCGTCACCGGCGAAACCGACCTGGCGCTGCGCTTCCCGCTCTTCCGCGAAGAGACCGAGCGGATGCGGGCGCAGATGACCGGCCTGCACCGGATGCAGGCGCAGCTCCTGGGGCGTGTGCGCGACGCGGGCGGGCCCGACGCGGCCCGGCGCGACGATGTCGATGCGCTCCTGATGTCCATTCACGTCATCTCCAGCGGGCTTGGCTGGACCGGGTGACGGTCCCGGAAAACAAGAGAGGATTCCCCATGAACATGCATGATACCGGAACACGCACCGGCTTTTTCACCCAGTCGCTCGCCGAGCGCGATCCGGAGATCGCGGAGGCGGTCTCGAAGGAGCTCGGGCGGCAGCGCGACGAGATCGAGCTGATCGCCTCGGAGAACATCGTCTCCGCCGCCGTGATGGAGGCGCAGGGCTCGGTGATGACCAACAAATACGCCGAGGGCTATCCCGGCCGCCGCTACTATGGCGGCTGCCAGTTCGTCGACATCGCCGAAGAGCTCGCCATCGAGCGCGCGACCAAGCTCTTCTCCTGCGGCTTCGCCAACGTCCAGCCGAACTCGGGCAGCCAAGCCAACCAGGGCGTCTTCACCGCGCTTCTGCAGCCCGGCGACACGATCCTCGGCATGAGCCTCGACGCCGGCGGCCACCTGACCCACGGCGCCAAGCCCAACCAGTCCGGCAAATGGTTCAACGCGGTGCAATACGGCGTCCGCCAGCAGGACAGCGAGATCGATTACGACCAGATCGCCGCGCTCACCGCCGAGCACCAGCCGAAGATGCTGATCGCCGGCGGCTCGGCCATCCCGCGGGTGATCGACTTCGCCAAGATGCGCGAGATCGCCGACACGGTCGGGGCCTATCTCCTTGTGGACATGGCGCATTTCGCGGGTCTGGTGGGGACCGGCGCCTATCCCTCGCCCTTCCCGCACGCCCATGTCGCGACCACCACGACTCACAAGACCCTGCGCGGACCGCGCGGCGGCATGATCCTCACCGATGACGAGGCGATCGCCAAGAAGGTCAACTCGGCGATCTTCCCGGGCATCCAGGGCGGCCCGCTGATGCATGTGATCGCGGCCAAGGCGGTGGCCTTCGGCGAGGCGCTCCGGCCCGAGTTCAAGAGCTATATCGAGCAGGTGGTGGTGAACGCGCAGGCGCTCTCGGACCAGCTGATCAAGGGCGGGCTCGACACGGTGACCCACGGCACCGACACGCACCTGGTGCTCGTGGACCTGCGGCCCAAGGGCGTGAAGGGCAACGCCACCGAAAAGGCGCTCGGGCGCGCGCATATCACCTGCAACAAGAACGGCGTGCCGTTTGACCCCGAGAAGCCGACAGTGACCTCGGGCATCCGCCTCGGCAGCCCCGCGGGCACGACGCGCGGCTTCGGCGAGGCGGAGTTCCGCCAGATCGCGGACTGGATCATCGAGGTGGTCGACGGGCTCGCGGAGCATGGCGAAGAAGGCAACTCGGCCGCTGAGGACAAGGTCCGCGCCGAGGTCGCCGAGCTCTGCGCCCGCTTCCCGCTCTACCCCAACCTCTGAGACCCTCCCGGGCGCTTTCCGAACCGGAAAGCGCCCGAAATCCGATCCGGATTTCGGCGGATTTTTCCTACAAAAATCCGCGCCCGGGCCGGACCTGGGCTCCACGCCAATAAGACTCGCCTCAGTTGCGGTCGTCCTGTACCGCTTGGTCCTCGGAACCATCGAGGAGCGTCCAGAATGTCTGAGAGCAGCGCGGCACCCGGCCTCTACACCCAGGTCGAACCCCTGACACAGGCGCGGCATCAGCGCTTGGGTTTCGTCGGCGACGGAAGCTACGCCTTCGCGCGCTCGCTCGTGAGTGTTCCCGCGAGTCTCAGCGAGATGGTTCTTCTCCAGCGTCACATGCCGCTGGTCTTCGCCGGAGAGGACAGGCCGGTGCCGATCGCGGTGATGGGGCTCGAGGCCGCGCAGGGCGGGCTCTTCATCGACGCCGCCGGGCGCTGGATGCCCGGCATCTCGGTCCCCGCCTTCCTGCGCCGCTACCCGTTCATCGCGATCCCGAAGCCCAACGGCAAGGAGCTGGTCCTGGCCGTGGACTTGGCGTCGGATCTCGTCGCCGACGATGCGCCGCATCCGCTCTTCGAGCGGGGCCAGCCCTCGGACCGGGCGCAGGCGGCCTTTGCGCTGGCCACGCGGCTCCACCATGATTTCGACGCGGCCCGCGAGGTCGGTGCCGCGCTTGCCGAGGCCGATCTCCTGGTCCCGCAAAGCGCCGAGTTGACGTTGGCCGACGGACGCAAGATCGGGCTCAGGAACTTCCGTGTCGTCGACGAGGAACGGCTCGCCGCGCTTCCCGATGCGGTCTTCCTGGAGTGGCGCCGTCGCGGATGGCTCCCTGCGATTCATGCGCATCTCATGTCGCAGGCGGCGTGGACAGAGCTTGCACGCCTGGCGTGATTCCCTCTGGAAGTGAGTCACTTTAACCAAGAAAACTGAAACATTCGGATCAAGTCGCGTCGCGCGGCACGCATTTTTTCTTTGCGCCTCAGGGTTTTCTGACTAGCGTGAAAAATGTTCCCAGTGCTCACGAAAATGTTTGATATCCGATCGGCTTAACGACTATCCTTTCGGATATATCCGCGGCTGCCTTTCGCTCACGGTCGCGGTGCACCATCAATTCAGTTCTGTACTCCGAGACCCCGGTCTCGGGCCGAGTATCTTTTTAAAAATGCGCTGATTTTGCGCTCGATACGTGATGTCGCGCGCCATTTTTTTTGGAGCTGCTGCCATGGCCCATCCCTTCGGAGATCCGTCCCATCGCGTCGATTGGACCAGCGAGTCTGAACAGTCGTTCGGAACCCTGCCGCGGCTGAAAGCTCTGAAACGAAAACCAGCTACGGCACAGGCGGAGGGGCGCCCCGCCAAGTTGAGCTTCGAGCCGCTGGAGCCGCGCCTGCTTCTGGCGGCTGACCTGTCCTTCGGGGCCGCAACCGATCTGACGCTCGAATACAACGCCACCAACGAGATATTTTCGCTGACCGACGGCTCCGGCGCCGTCTCGACACGGCTGCTCTCGGAGCTGGTGAATTCGCAGCTCTGGATCGAAGGCACCGCCGGGTCCGATACGCTGCGTCTCTCGGCGGCGTCGGGCGGCAACGCGGCGGTGCCGGATGGCATCGAGATCATCTTCGACGGCGCCGGGGGCAGCGACACCCTGGCCCTGACCAGCGTGTTGAGCATTTTCTCGGGCGGCGGCGGCACCATCAGCGCCGATCTTGGCCCGAACGGAGAAGTGACCGCGAGCGAGAACACTGACATGTCGCTCAACGACAATACGCTGGTCGTCGGCAGCGCGACCCAGACCAGCGACGACGGCGATGTCGTGGTCCGGTTCGACGAGGACCTAAGCATCGACGGCTCCGACACCCGCCAGCGCGCCTTTACGACCAACACGATCGCCAACGCGGTCCTGACCGGTGGCAACAGTGCCAACACGATCGACGCCTCCGACTACACCGGCGAGGCCACGCTTTCGGGGGGCGGGCAGGCGGACACGCTGATCGTCGGGCTGACCGGCACAACGCAGGTCGACGGCGGCAACGGCACCGACACGCTGATCGTCGAGGGCACCTCCGGAGCCGACATCATCGACGCCTCCGATCTGCCCGATACCGTCACCGGGATTGAGGCCATCACGCTCAAGGGTCTCGGTGGCGGCGACGAGTTTACTATCGCGAGCAGCCTCTTTGGCGTCGATCTGCGGGTCGAGGGCAATGGCGGGACCGACAGCGTTCTGATCGACGCGGAAGGCACCGATGACAGCCAGACCCTGTCGGGGACCGACCTGGTCGTGTCGCTCGGCACCAATCCCACGGTCACCGTCGATACCGCGACCACCGAAAGCGTCGAGATCTTCAATGACTCGGCCATCACTGACGACCGCGATGCGGTCGTTGCCGCGCTTGAGGACCTGGCGCTCCGCGAGTCGTCCTTCTACGCGCAGGAGGGCTACGATGAGCGGGTGCCGCTCAGCACGCTCAGCCTTGCCGATTGGGCCCGCCCCGGGTCGGTCATCTCCTTCGACACCGAGCTGGCCGATCTCGGGATTTCCGGCGATCTGACGGTCACCGTCGGCGGGGCCTCTGCCACGCTCGAGACCTCGACCAGCATCAATGTCGCCGGCCTTATCGCGCGCGCGGCCGAGGCCTTCGCCGATCTCGGCACGTCCGGCGTCACGCTCGAACTGACGGCCGATCGCTCGGGCTTCCTCTTGCGCGACGCCGCGGGCGACAGCATCGGTGTCTCCGGCACGGGTGTGGAGCCGCTCGGATTCTTGGGCAGCACCAGCAGCGGCGGCATTCTGACCGGCGGTCGCGTCGCCAAGGGCGGTCTCTTCAGTCATCTGGCCGAGGTCGACCTGGACGCGACCAACGGCAATACGCTCGACAAGATCGAGGCCGAGATCGAGGCGATGGCCAGCAGCTGGTTCGCGACCGGCTATGCCGATGCCGGGGTCAGCGCGGGCAACGTGACGCGGGTCTCCTCCTCGGCGGTCGTGACGGTCGCGCTCAGCCGCGTGCGCGATGCCGCGGGCGATCTGTCGCTCGTCATGGAGCTGACCGTCGATGCCGAGCAGAGCTCGGACGTTTCCCTGAGCGGCTCGCCGGAACTGGTCGAGCAGGACGTGAAGGCGGCCGACAACGCCACGGTGCGGATGAAGGCCGAGACCGATATCGCGCTCAGCTACGATATCGGCGCGTCCACGGTCGAGATCACCCAGATGGACACGCGCCTGACCACCGTGTCGAACGCGCTCTCGGGCAAGACGGTCACCGTCGGCCTTCTGGGCGGCACATTCGGGACCGGCAACTCCGTCAATGTGGGACTGACCGCGACCTCGACCGATGGCACCACATCGACGTTCGCCCAGCAGGGCACCAGCGCGTCTCTGAACTTCGTCGCCGATACGAGCGTCTTCGAAACCGCCGCCACCGGCACCACGCCTTATGCCGGGCTGAGTGACACGATCACGCTCGATCTCGCGCCGGGCGTGTCGTCGATCTTCACCACCGAGCGTCTGCTCGACCTGTCGATCCCGACCGAGCTGGAGCGTTTCACCCATCTCTCCGCCGACGACGCCTTTACCCTGATCGCCGAGTTCGCCGCCGCGCTGGGCAATATCGAGAGCAGCGATGCGCTCGGCCAGTCGTTGCCCTATCTCGAGGGCGCGCGTCCGGTGAACGAGGTGCAGGAGGTGACCGTCACCAAGGGCACTGGCAGCACCTTCAGCCTGTCCTTCGGCGGGCAGACCACCACTGCCATCACCTACGGGACCGACGGCGCGGGTGCCGACGCGGTCCGCGACGCGCTCGTCGCGCTGGCGGGCTACGTCGCGGGCGATTTCGACGTGACCAAGAGCTCGGGCAGCGCGACCGAGGCGGTCTATCGCATCGGCTTCACCGGCACGCTTGCGGGCCGGGCGCAGAGCGCGATCACCGGCACCTATGGCGGCGGCAGCGTCACTTCGGCCGAGGTCCAGGCCGCCGGTCTCGAAACCGATGGCGGCTCGGTCTCGCTATCCGATGTCGCCAGCCTCTCGGCGCGGCTCGACGCCATGCTGGACGAGCTGCAGAACGAGATCCAGGAGGTGACCGTCACCCCCGGCGCCGCGACCGGCATCACGCTGACCTTCGATGGCGCCACCACGGGGACGATCTCGCTCGGGAGTGGCGGACCTTCGGCCGCGGTCATCCGCGATGCGCTGGGCAATCTCTCCACCAGCGCGACGACCTACACAGCCGACGATTTCCTCGTGGCGCGTCTCGCCGACAGCGGCGGCAAATATGTCTACCGCATCCAGTTCATCGGCCAGCTGACGGGCGAGGATCAGGGCGCGATCACCGGCGCCGCGGTGGGCGGCAGCGGCGGCGCGGTCTCGGTCACCGAGGTCGAGAAGGGTGGTCTCTTCACCAGCCTCAAGGAGCTCTCCGGAGACATCCAGCGCGCGCTGGGCATGGCGAGTGGCCCGGTCTTCGGCTACGACGCCGCGACGGGCACGCTCAGGATGCCGATCTCGACCTCGGAGAGCGGCACGCTCGAAGCCTTCGTCGACACCGAAAGCGAAGGCCAGATCGGCGATCTGACCGATATCGTCGAGACCAAGAGCGGCGCGCCCGCCACCGTGACGCTCGACGCGACCAGCGTGCTCGACATCGTGGTGGGCTTCGACCTGACCGCCGATCTCGACGCGACCGTCGGCGTCCCGACGATCACCGACGACATCAAGGATCTTCTGAACACCGCCGGTGGCGTCAACCTGCCCGAGGATGGTGTGCTTTCGGGCGACGCGATCTTCCAGCTGGTGGTCGATGGGGTCGTGGGCACCGGCAGCGTGACCGCCACCGGCACCGACACGATCACGGTCAGCGGTCTCGGCGACCAGGCCGCGGCCTATATCGGCCAGTCCGTGCGGATCGGTACCGGCACCGCGCTCCATGCGATCACCAATGCCGCCGCCTCCGGCAGCACCATCGTCCTGACCCTCGACCAGACGCTCAGCCCCTCGGCCAGCGTCGGCGACGCGATCGCGGTGATCGGCAACATGGCCGTCGAGGTCATGCTCGAGGATGCGCCCGCGACCTCGCGCGCGACGGTCGAAAAGACCGTCTCCGCCAACGACGCGACGTCCGAGCAATTCGAGGTTACCGGCACCATCGCCGCCACGCCCGACGGCGTGCAGTCGGCCGATTCCGCCTTCGATATCGTTCTCGGTCTCGACAACGGCGACAAGGTCCGCTGGTCCTTCCTGCTCGAAGCCGGGCTGACCGATGGCACCGCCGCCGACACGAGCTTCCAGGATCTCGGCGCGGGCGACGCGATCGTCTGGGACAGCGGCTTCGCCGACGGCCAGTCCGCGCAAAGCACGACCGAGGCCGTGCTCCGGTCCGAGAACATCCTCCTGAGTGCAGGCCGCGGCTGGAACGTGACCCTGTCGCTGAACGAGGGCGACGTCCTCGGCACGCCGACCAAGGACTACGTCCTCAACATCGACGCGCCGACCGGAACCACCCAAAGCGCGCTCCTTGCGAGCTTTATCACCAAGATTCAGTCCGAACTGACCGGTCTCGAACTCGGCTCGAAAGTCTCCGTCGCGGCGGTCGGCGGCGAGCTCGAGTTCAGGACCAAGGTAGCCCCGAGCGCGGGCAAGAGCGTTTCGATGGCGCTGAGCGATGCCTCCGCGAATTTCGCCAATACCAGCATCGACGACCTGATCGACAACCTGAACGCGCAGCTCGCCAGCGCGGGCCAGCCCGTCGATCCGACCGACGACACCGTCACCTATTCCGCCGCGACCGCGCTCGACACGCTTCTGGTCTTCGGAAAGACCACGATCGACGGCGAAGAGCGTCTGACGCTGCGCGTCAAGAATACCGCGATCAGCCTGACCGAGACCGGCCAGAGCGCCGCGACCGGCAAGGTCACCTCGCTCGGCTTCGAGAGCGCGCCGGGCGACCCCGCGGGCTACGAGATGGGCTTCGTCGGCGGTCAGAAATTCACCGAGACCGGGTCGATCAGCTCGTCGTCGATGAGCGGCGAGTCGGTCACCCTCACCGTCAGTATCAACGAGTCCATCGGCACCAGCGGCGGCGAGCTTGTCGGCCGCGTGATCGAGATCCTCGACGGCGATCTCGCCGGTCTGCGCGCGCTGGTCCTGGCCGACACCGTTTCAGGCACGAGCCGCGTGCTCGAAGTGTCGGGCGCCTCGATCGAAGCGGCGATCCGCGACGGCAATACCGCCCTGAACGCGGCCAATATCGACCTCATCGACCCCGATACGCTGATCCTCGAAAGCTCGCTCTACCGCTCCGTCGCCAGCGTGTTGCAGGACGAGTTGCAGACCGCGCTCGACGACGCCCTCGGGGAGGGCATCGCGGTGGCCGAGCGGCTCGACAACCGACTGGTGATCCAAGGCGCGAGCGCCGAGCAACTGGGCCTGCGCGTGCTGGCCGCCGAGGGCCATGACGACCGCAACATCGCGGGCGTTCTGACCAATTCCGCCTTCAGCGAGATCGGTCTCGCCGAGAACGCGCTGGGCCTTCAGGGGGCCTCCAGCCTCTTCCTCGACCGCTCGACCACCGGCGGGATGGAGATCGGCTACGGCGTCAGCCTCTCCGCCGCGAGCTTCGACGTGGTGGCGAATTACGGTCTTCTCGGGATCACCGCGACGGGCAGCCTCGGTCTCTCCGGCGGGCTCGAGTTCAACCTCAGATCCAACGGCACGCTTCTGGCGACGGTCACCGACAACCTCGCCAGCGCGGCGATCTCCGACCCGTTCAACATCCGCGTCGGCGACGGCGACCTGGTGACCTTAGGCGGCACCGCGACCAGTTCGCTGAGCTTCAATTCCATCGCCGCGCAGGGCGGCTTCATCACGCTCGGAACCACCGCGCCGTCGCTTTCGGTCGGACTGCCGAATTGGCTGACAAGCCCCACGGTGCCCACGCGGATCAGCGCGAACGCCATGGCGACGACCACGGGCACGCTGGACGGGGAGGCGAATTTCCGTATCTCGATCAACGGCTCGCGCGGCTTCCTCGTGTCGCTCAAGGCGGGCAGTTACGGCAGCCTGACCGGCATCGCGAGTGAATTGAACGCGGCGCTCGCGAAGGCGCGCGATCCGGAAACCGGAGCGGAGGAGGATCTCAGCCTCTGGATCACCGCCGAGGTCGCGAACAACAAGATCCGCTTCACCTCGACCGTCGGCAATCCCGACACCTATGTCTCGGTCCTGGTCATCGACCCGCAGATCAGCGGCGATGACATCGTCGATGGCGCCAAGGAGCTGGGCTTCACAAAGCGGCAGCAGACGCCCAGCCGCGCCCTGACGGTCTCGAAGACCAATGCCGCGGTGCTCGACACCTTCACCCGGATCACCGCCCAGGACATTAACGCCCAGCTCGAAAAGCTGGTGACCGATGTGCTTGCCAAGCTCGACGACGCCAACAAGACGAAAAAGCTGCTCGACACCGATCTGCCGCTCCTGAAGGAATCCGTGCTCGATCTGCTCGACATCTCGGACGCTTTCGCCGATGCGCTGCGCGACTTCGATCCCGACCAGGTTATCAACGTCCAGGCGCTACGCGATCAGCTGGCGGCCGCCGGTCTCGGCACCATTTCCGTCTCCGCCACGCATGGCAGCGGCGTGTCCCACCTGACCGTCGGGATCGACGATTTCATCGTCTCGATCCAGGACGGCGCGGCCAAGCTGCGTCTCGATCTCGAGGCGCTCGCGGCGGCGAACTCGGACACCAATTTCGGCGGCACGCTTGCCGATTACGGCATCGTCGCCACCGATTCCGAGCTGCTGATCCTGAATGCCGAGGCGCTTCTCGATCTCGACCTGCGGATCAATTTCGGCGGCTCCTCCGTCACCAGCGACGTCCTCGAAGACAGCGAGATCAGCTTCGAGGTGGAGACGAGCCTTGCCGGCTCGCCCGCCGGAGACACGATCCAGGTCGGCCCGGCCACGCTGAAGGCCGTCGGCGCCAGCGCCGAGCTTTCCGGCAACAATACCTCCGCGCAGTTCAGCGTCACCTTCGATAAGGACCTCCGCCTGAACGGCACCGGCTTCAACGCCGCCGTCACCGCGACCGCCACCGGCTTCGCCGACGCGCTCCTGCCGCTCTTCCTCGCCAATGGCCGCGACCCGCTCCAGGGCGACATCGGCAGCGCGACCGGCGCGTCGTATGATTCCACAACGATGCGCACCACGATCACTGCGGTCGGGGTCAACCAGTCGAATTACGCCGGACATATCCTGCGAGTAAACTCCGGCGCGCTTGCGGGAAACTCGTTCGAGCTCAAGAAAAACAACGCGGTCTCCTACGATGCTACGACCGGCGTCACCACGATCGTGGTCCTTGGCGACGCCAGGACGATTGCCTCGGGCGACAGCCTGACGCTGGTCAATCCGATCCGACTCGAGATCGACGACCTGGCGAACTACCTGACCGCCGCGTCCAACGGCAGCACGACGAATTTCACTCTCAATCTGCCCAAGTCCGATGCGATTGACGGGCTCCTCGGGCCCATCGACCAGATCGCCAATCCCGATGCGGTGATCGCCGGGATCGACGAGTTCTTCTTCCTCCTCGAAGGCGCGCTCGACGATGTGGTCTTCACCCGCGGATCGCTGCCGATCATGGGCGAGGCGATGGACGGCCTCGGAGGCCTGATTTCGACCACCCTGCGCGCGCAGCTTCTGCTCAGCTACATCCGCGAATATCTCGGCGTCGCCGCGCGGCTGGACATCACCTCGCCGGCCGAGATGACCGCCGCCCAGACCGTCGACCTGATGCAGCGCGCGCTCTACGAGGCCTTCGGGACCGGCAAATTCGGTCTTGGCCTCACCAGCGCCGGGAAGGCCAGCGACGTGGTCGCGACGGTCACCTCCGGCACGACGACGAAGACGTCCAAGCAGACCACCGGCTACAACAACCTCCTTTCCGACCCCGAGGCGATCGACGACATCTCCTTCGATCTCGACTTCAGCCAGTCGAAGATGGACGTCAACGCGCTGATCGACCGCTGGATTTCGATCACCGACGGGACCCAGAACGGCGAGAAAACGCTCTTTTCCGAGCTCGCCGCGGCGCTCCGCGCGCTGCCGGAGTTCGAGACCTATTTCGACATCGGCGACACGCTCCGGGCGGTGAACCTGACGATCGACGCGGGCGTCGAGCTTCTGATGGGCTTCAACTTCGATTTCAACTTCGGCTTCAGCCGCACGCTCGGATTCTATTCCGACGTGTCCGGCGCGGACGAGCTGGTCATCGACATCGAGGCGCGGATCATCAACGAGGCCGGGACCGACCTCGAAAAGCACGAGGGCTCGCTGTCCTTCTTCTCGGCCGATGTGCTCGACTTCACCGATCTCTTGAGCGGCAGCGGGGCGAACGTCACCGGCGACAAGCTGACGCTGACCGCGACCGGAAGCGGTATCACCATCGGCAATGGCAGGATCGCCGAGGCCAACATCGCCGAGTTCCTGCTCGCGCTCGGTACCCCGCAAAGCGCCACGAAGATCGCGGTTGCCTCCGGGGATGTGGAGGTTGCCAGCGGTCAGCAGAGACTCAACATTTCTTACACCTCCAACGCCAATATCCTGCCGATCCTGAACAAGCCGGGGCTGGGTTACAAAGTCAGCTTCACCAATGCCAGCGGCGCCGAGGTCGCCACCGGCAAGGCGATCTTCGAAGCGAACGAGACTCTGAACAATCGGCTGAAATTTACCCTCAGCGACGTGACCGGATCGGGCACCATCGACGACGCGACGTTGAGCGGCTACTCGGTGACCTTCACCCTGCTCGACGATCATTACGAGAACTACCTCGGCGCGCTCGACACCGCGCGGGGCTACCGGATCGCGCTCCGCACCGGAGAGCCCACCGACACGGATGCCGGCTTCGAGATGTACACGATCACCGATATCGACCTGTCCGGCACCAACCCGGTCCTGACGCTCGACCGGACGATCACCGCTCCGACCGGCGCGGCGCTCTCGGGCGGCAAGATCGTCTGGCTCGTCGGCACGCCGCAATCGAGCTTCAAGGCGACCTACAAGATCGACATCGTCGATCCCGACCGCGAGGCCGGGGCCGACGGCATGGCGTCGATCTCGGAGCTGCTGAACACCACCGATTTCTCCTCGATCATCGACGCGCGGCTGAGCGCGATCACCGACATCAATCTCGAGGTTACGACCGAGCGGTTCGACCAGTTCCTCTCGGCGCCGCAGCTTCGGACCGATGCCAGCATCTACTGGCAAGTCATCGAACGCGCGCTGATCGACGCCGACGGCGCCGATCTCGAAGCGCAGCTTCAGGGCCGCGCGGCGCGCTATTTCGGCGATTCCGCGTTCCTGGACTCGGTCAAGCTGCTGGAGCTTCAGGACAGCAACCAGGTCATCAACGTCTCGACGCCGATGGTCGCCGTGCATGACGGCACGCGCAACTTCACCGATGGCGGTATCATCCGCATCGAGAACGCCACCGGCTCCTCGCCCGACCAGCCCGCGCCGATCCGGATCAAGGTCAACGACGTCTTCTCGATCTCCAAGACCTTGCCCGATCTCGCCTTCTCGAACCTCTCGAACGAGAACGAGGATGATTACAACGGGGCGGGCGAGCAGGGCGCGTTCCTCCTCAACCTGACAACCGGCGAGGACGCCGCCAAGGGCTCCGGCGTTCCCGGATATCGCGACAGCAAATACACTGCAAATACCGGCGATATATTCATCCTGCCCGAAATCTCGGATGTCCGCATCGACTCGGCCGGCGAGATCATCTTCGAGATCGAGATCGACGAGGTGCAGGGCCTCGCCAACGGCGTCCAGATCGTCCTTTGGGACACCTGGGCCGCGGGCCGGAACGGCGTCTTCCTGATCGACACCCTGGGCGCCGGAAGCACGACAAACGGTCTGACGACCTATACGTTCAAGCTCGTCGACATCAACGGCACCAAGCTGTCTATCCAGAGCCTCGGCTTCGATCCGACGGCCAGCTTCGGCGCGGTCACGGGCGAGTTCGACTCGGGCTATATCGATAACGTCAACGCGCCGACGGTGAACTTCGTCAACACGCAGATGAACCTCAACTCGGTTCTCGGCGATTTCGTCGCCAAGCTCTTGAACATCTTCAACGAATTCCTCGAACCCTTCGACTGGCTGATCAGCCCGACCGAGGGCATCCTGTTCAAGAAGGACCCGATCTTCACCTTCCTGAAGGGCCGCAACTATCGCTGGATCGACACGCTCGAGGAGCTTGCCGGGCTTGCGGGCAACAAGTCCGCCGCGGGCGGCGCCGCGGCCTTCGCGGCCCTCGAGTTCCTCGAGGCGCTGGGCACCATCCGCGGTCTCGGCGAACGGGTGGCGGAGCTGCAGGATTCGCTTGGAAACGACGGCGACATCTGGCTCGATGTCGGCGGCATGGTGGTGCCGGACGTGCGTGGCGCGTCCGACCTCGGCCAGTTCTTCGATCCCCAGACCACTCCGCAACCCGGCGGTATCTCGGTCGCCAGCGGCTCGTCCGCGACCTCGGAGAGCAAGTCCGGCTCGGGCACGTTCGACGGCAACACGATCAACTCGAAGACCACCACCCGCTCGCGCTCCATGAGCATCATCAACGGCGACATCTCGCTGTCCCGACAGGTCTCGAAAAAGACCGAGACGCTCGACCCGAACACCGGAAAGACCACGAAGACGAGCGAGCTGACCAAGGGCGGAAGCGCCGGGTTCTCGGGCGGATTCTCGCTGAGTTTCCCGATCCTCAACAAGCCGGAACAGACCCTGCGCATGCTGGTCGGCGCGGATGTCGATCTGTTCCAGCTCGGCCTGCCGACCTTCTCGATCGCGTTCGACGTCAGTGCCAAGAACACGGTCATGGCGGGCCCGGTGCCGGTCACCATCGGCGTCAGCTTCTCCATCGGGATCGAGATCGCGCTGAAACTCGGCATGGACACCGCGGGCTACCGCGATTTCGCGCGCACCGGCAATGTCGCCGATATCGGCAACGGCTTCTTCTTCCTCGACGTGGACGAGTTCACCGAGGGCGACGCAACCTCGCTCACGCCCGACCGCACGGGCCTGTCTCTAAACGATCCGGTCGAGCTGACCCTCAGCGCGACCGTTACCTTCTCGGCCGGACTCGGGATCAGCGGCTTCGCCGAGATCGGCATCCGCGCAGGCATCACCGGCTCGCTCTTCTTCAACTGGCACGATCCGGACTATGACGGGCGCATCCGCCTCGACGAGATCGCGGCCTCGACCTATCTCGCCGACGGATCGCAGAACGTCTTTGCGGTGTTCGACATCTCCGGCTCCGTGAGCTGGTTCTTCGAGTTCTACGTCGAGGTTTTCGGTGCCGAGGTCTTCTCGATCGACCCGTTCGCGCAGGCCGGGATCGACCAGACGATCTTCGCCTTCTCGATCACCATCGACCGCCCGCCCTTCATGTTCGCCGAGGTCGGTCGCGACATCCGCATCAACATGGGCGAGTTCGCCGACAAGCGGATCAACAAGAACACCACCGATGGCGACGAGGTCTTCACGCTGAGCCTGACCGGCACGACGCTGGTCATCACCGGCACCGTCGATGGCGTGAACCTGACACCGGGCGGTCTGGCCACGGGCGTGCCCATCATCAACGAGGTCGATGTCCGCGGCTTTGACCGCATTGTGATCTTCGCGGGCGAGGGCAACGACTCGATCACCCTCGCGGGCGACTGGTCCGGCTTCGCGGGCTCGATCCTGTTCTTCGGCGGCGCGGGCAATGACAGCTTCTCGGCGCAGGGCATGGCCGTGGCCGTGCGTGCCGTGGGCGAAGAGGGCGACGACACGCTCACCGGCGGCACCCAGGAAGACACGCTCGAAGGCGGTCTGGGCGACGACAGGCTGACGGGCAACGCCGCTGCCGACTGGCTCGAAGGTGGCGATGGGGACGATTCCCTCGTCGGCAATTTTGGGGCGGACAGCCTGCTCGGCGGCCTTGGCAACGACACGATGGAAGGCGGCGCCGACAGCGACACCTACATCATCGAGCAGCTCTGGGGCACCGATGTGATCCAGGGCGAGGCCGACAGCGACGCGGGCGCGGTCGACATCCTCGATTTCACCAAGGCGCGCGCCCGGATCAATCTCGAGATCCGTGCGGCTGGCATCACCGCAACCGACGATTTCGGCTTCACCGCTCCGGGTCTCGAAAACACCCTCACCGTCAGCAATGTCGCCATCGAAGAGTTCATCGGCGGGCGCCGCGACGACCGCTTCCTGATCGCGGCGGCCTCGAGCGACGGCATCCGCGTCGACGGGCGCGACGGCGGCGACGCCTATATCGTGCAGATGCGCGACGACGTCTCGAACGAGGATCTGCGGGGCGTCGTGACGATCAACGACACCGGCTTCAGCTTCTACACCGACACGCTCGAGATCGTCGGCACCGCCGATGCGGATGCCATCGCCATCACCGACGAGCAGATCCAGCTCGGCCAGGCCATGCGCGCCGTCGTCGTGCTCGAGGATGCCGGGATCGAGACGCTCTTCGTCAATGCCGGCGGCGGCGACGACACGATCTGGCTGCACGCGACGCTTGAGACCATGTCGGTCGAGATCAGCGGCCAGGGCGGCGACGACGACATCATCCTGGGCTCCGGCGCGACCGTCACCTCGGCGACCCGCCTCACCGCGCTCGGCAATAATGGCGACAGCACCGATACCGTCGCCGAGGTCCTGGGCTTCCCGCTCAACGCCTCGGACGAGGTCGATACGTCCCAGAGCCAGTTCGAGATCGTTCTCGTCGACAGCACCGGTGCCGAAACCGTCCAGGCCGTCAACCTGGCCGCCGCGACGGGCAGCGTTGCCGCGCTGACCGACAGCGCGACCATCGCCGACCTGATCTCGCTCCTGAACGCCTATCTCACCGACCTCACCGCGCGCTTCGTCACCGACGGCACCAATGGCCGGATCGAGATCAGCGCCGATGCGACCGGCGCGCATCTGGGCAAGGAGATCTTCGTCCGCGCGCTGCTCGACGCGGATAACGCACCGATCGCGACCGCGCTGGTGCTGGGCCTCGTGCGCCCCGCGACCCGCAGCGGCGACAAGACCACCGGCTACCGCCTGCACGCCCAGCTTTCGGCGGCGCAGGTCAACGCGCTCGACGCCGTCGGCGGCACCATCGACACCATCAAGCAATCCGCCGTGGCGGGTGCGCTCTTCGTGGCCGGTGGCGCGGGCGAAGGCGACCGGCTCATCGTGGATGACAGCGGCGACACCACCTCGGATGACGGGGCGGAGACCGGCATTCTGGTCGAGACCTTCCTGTCGGGCCTCGGCCTCGCCGAGGGCGTCGACTATCGCGAGTTCCAGAGCCTCTCGATCCGTCTCGGCCAGGGGGCTGACGTGTTCTTCATCGAGGGCACCCATCTGGGCGACACCACGCTGTCGGGCGGCGCGGGCGCCGACACGCTGGAGGTCGAGCGCATCTCTGGCACCACCTTCGTCGACGGCAATGGCGGCGACGACACGCTGACCGTGAACCGCCGCCTGACCTTCCCGCAGGTCGTGGTCGAAGAGCTGACCGTCGAAGGCGGGGACGGCACCATCGAGCAAGGCGCGAGCGGTGCGGATGGCGACATCTATCTCGACCTGTCGCTCTTCCCGGGGCTCGCTGATGTCAGCGACTTCTCGGCGCTCTCCGAGGACGAGCAGGCGGCGCTCGACCGCCTGATCCTGGCGCTGGGCGAAGTGGCCCTGTCGCTCGATGGCGCCGGCGCTCTGGAGGTCAACGACATCGCCCTCGACCGGCTGGACGAGGGGCTGATCGGCTTCGACCTGGTGCTGTCGCCCGCGGTCACCGACGCCACCACCTGGTCGCTCACCTTCGCGAACCCCGATTTCGACCCGTCCCAGCACATCGCGCCCGGGGTCAACCCGATCGGCGCGGAGCTGTCTCTGGACGGCCAGGGCGGCAGCGATCTCTTCAACATCGCGTTCGCCGGTGTCGGCAACGCGGTCATCAACGTGAGCGACAGCGACGGCTCGGGCGATCTGCTGAACGTTCAGGGCACCGCGCTCGACGATTACCTGCTCCTGCGCGCCAATTCCGCGCGCGGCTTCATCGCGTCCTTCAGCCAGAGCGACACCCATCAGGGCTTCGACCCCTCCGCGGGGATCGAGCGGATCAACTATGACGGCCGCATCGACGCGGGCATGATCATCAGCCTCCTGTCGGGCGACGACCAGATGGTGATCGACGACACGCTGATCGTCGCGCAGATCTCCGGCGGCATCGGCGACGACCGCTTCCAGGTCGGCCAGATCTTCGAGACCCGCCGCGACGGCCCGCAGACCACCGCGATCGGCGACGTGAACACCGATACCGGCCTCAGCGACGAGGACGCCTACGCCACCATCGCGACCACCAAGGGCTATCTCTCGAACGGGATCAGCGCCTCGATGCTGATCGACGGCGGCTCGGGCAACGATTATTTCGAGGTTCTGCATAACCTCGCGCCGCTCTCGCTGCGCGGCAATGACGGCGACGATGTGTTCCTGCTCCGGAGCTTCGCGCTTGAGGGCAGCCAGGACGACAAGCGCGAGGTCACGGACATCTCCGGCGGCGGCGGTGCGGACCTTGTCCAGTATGCGGTCAACGCGCCCGTCACCATCAATGGCGGCGACGGTTTCGACAGCGTCATCATCATCGGCACCGAGTTCGCGGACGATATCGTCATCACCCAGGAGGGCGTCTTCGGCGCCGGGCGCGACGTGCAGTTCTCCGAGGTCGAGAGCCTCACCGTGGACGGGGCCGAGGGCGACGACCGCTTCTTCATCCTCGGCACGCAAGAGGGCGTCCGCACCGAGATCGTCGGCGGTCTCGGCACCGACACCTTCGTCACCGGCGGCGACAGCCCGCCCGTGGTCGCCAACGACCTCAAGGGCCATTCCGGCCTGATCGCGCACAGCGTCGAGTCGACCATCAACGGCGGCACGACCCCGGGCATCTTCGACGGCGTCAATATCGAGGGCGTCTCGGCCAATGTGGTGGACGATGACGAGCCCGCCATCGCCTTCTTCGCCGACGGCCCGCTCGGCGATCTGCGCGTGGTCGAGGGATCGACCAGCTACGCCCGCTACAACGTCATCCTTACCCGCCGCCCCGAGCGCGAGGTCTCGATCACGCTCAGCGCGGTCCTGCCGGTCGCGGACGACCTGGCGAAGGGCTATTCCAACGTCCTTCTGTCGGCGAGCAGCGACTTCACCGGCGCCACCACCAGCCTGACCCTGACCTTCACGCCCGAGGATTGGGACAACGGCATCCTCTCGGCCTGGGTCTATGTCCAGGCGCCCGAGGATGCGGGCGAGGAGGGCGCGCATTACGCCGAGATCCAGCACAGCGTCATCAGCGCCGACACCTACGAGGGCGGCCTCGAGAGTGCCGCGTCGGTCGGCACGACGGTCTATCTCGATGCGGAGATCTTCGAGGATCTGGACCTGTCGGATGTCGACACCACCTCCGCCGATAACGACGCGAAACTGCGCGCCCTGATCGGTGCCGAGTTCGAGGTCACCAACGGGCCGGGCAAGGGCAGCTTCGCCTATGTCACCGATGCGACCTGGGTCTTCGACGCGAATTACGACACCGCGTCCTCGATCCTGGTCTCGGGCCAGAAATACCTGGTCGCGCTGACCCTCAGCACCGAGTTCGAGACCTATCCCACCGCGGAGAGCGAGTGGCTTCTGACGGTGACGGATTCGATCATCGGCACCGGCGTCGAGACCCGCACAGACACCTTCGAGGACCGCAACACCAATTTCGGCGTCCAGGGCGATGTCGAGACCGCGCCCTTCCTCGAAGGCAAGGTCTTCGCGGTGACGCATGGCACCACGACCGAATACGGGATCATTGCGTCCTCCACCAAGACGACGATCACGCTCGCAGCGCCGTTCACCACGTTCACCGGCGATGTGGCGGGCCTGTCCTACACGATCTACGACACCAGCGACGTCGCGGTGGCCCAGTCGGCTGGTGCCACGGTCCTGACCATCGAGGGCCACGTGTTCACCGGTCTCCTGACCGGCTCGGCCCAGCGTTCGGTCACCGATCCCGATGCGACGCTGACCGCCGGCGCGCTTGTCGGCGCGAAGATCGAGATCATCGCCGGTGCGGGTGCGGGCCAGACCGCGACCATCACCGCCAACGGCACCGACTGGTTCACCGTCGACCGCCCGTGGGATGTCGATCTGACCGACAGCTCGATCTACGCGATCCAGCGCTATCACGACCTCAAGGTCCCCAACATGGTGGCCAATATCGTCGACAACGACGCCACCGGCGTGGCCGTTCTGCGCTCGCAAGCGCAAATGGACGCCATCGAGGGCCAGACCGGCGACACCTACGACGTCTTCCTGACCCGCCAGCCCGACGGTCCCGTCTCGATCACGCTCAAGCCGCTCGCCGACGATTTCGGCGTTGCCCAGGTGACGCTCAGCGGCGCGCGCGGCACGCAAGATCCCGACGGCTCGCTCACGATCATCTTTAGTGCGTCGAACTGGAACCAGAAGGTCACCGTCACCGTGACGGCGATCGACGACACGACCGTGGAAGGCGCGCGGTTCACCGTGATCACGCACACGGCCATGAGCGCGCTGGACAAGGACAAGATCGTCGCGGAATCCGATGCGTTCCTACTGTCGGATGACCGCGACGCGACCGCAGTTGTCGAAGGGGTGACCATCACCTCGACCGGCACCGCGCAATCCTCGATCACGCTCAGCAGCGATGTGCAGATCACCGGCGGCACCGTGACGCTGGATGCCACCGACATCGAAAACCAGATCATCGCGCTGCCGAGCAACACGGTCGGCGGCACGTTCTTCCTGACCTATCAGGGCGAGCGCACCGCGAACCTCTCCTTCGACATCGGCGCGGACGCGCTGAAAGCCGCGCTCGAGGCCCTGCAGACGCTCGGTGAGAACTCGGTCGGCGTCAAGAAGACCGCAACCGGCTGGGAGATCGAGATCAACGCGCAAGGGCCCGTTGCGCTGCAGGCCAATGGCGACGGGCTCGTCGTCCTCGATGTCGACAACCCGGTCATCACGGTCGAGATCGACGGCGTCGCGCTCGCCATCGGCCGCTTCACCGTCTTCGGCAATGTCGTGACCTTCACCGATGCCAATGGCGCGCCCGAGTTCCAGTCGGGTCTCGTGACCGTCGACTACAAGCGCCAGCGCGACGGGTTCGACGGGCTTGTGGCCGACAGCCTGACCGTCCAGACCGGCGACAACGACGCGCCGGGCGTGGTGGTCGAGGAAAGCGGCGGCTCCACCAATGTCATCGAGGGCAAGACCGCGGGGCAGGCCGGCTATTCCGACACCTATACCGTGCGCCTGACCAAGGCTCCGCCCGAGGGCGAGACCGTCACCATCCGCATCCGGCCCGAGGACACCCGTACCTCGACCGGTCCCATCGCCTATTTCGAGCCGCAGGTGGCGTTCCTCGATGGCGGGGCCAACCAGGAGCTTCTGGCCGACGGCACGCTGCTGCTGACCTTCACCGCGGACAACTGGCAGGCCGGGATCACCGTCACCGTCATCGCCGTTCAGGACAGCGTGATCGACGGGCAGGACAGCATGTCCTTCCCCGACATGCCGAACGTCCTGAACCGCATCCGCGGTCCGCTGATCATCGACGGCAGCGGCGGCAACGGTTCGCTCGCGGGTCTCGGCAACGCGGTCCTGATGCCGGGCGAGATCGACGCGCGGCCCGCCGACGACCAGATCGCCGAGATCTCGGACGACCGCTTGACCATCACCCTCTCGCTCGCGGCGATGCCCGATTACATCAAGATCGGCACGCCCGAGGAGAACCTCCTCAACAAGACCCTGACCATCTCCGACAAGGACAACCCCGAGAACGGCGTCTTCCGCCTGATCACCGCGGTCACCGTGTCCGGCGATGTCGTCACGCTGACCATCAACGAGGCCTTCGGCCTTTTGGTCATCGTCGGGACGCCGGTCGCGATCACCGAGAACTCGCTCAACTACTTCGTCAACGAGGCCGACCAGGTCGACACGTTGACAGCTGTCAACTCCGACTCGATCCGCGACGAGATCGGCGAGCTGACCGCCACCCGGATCACCGGCTTCGGCATGGTGCCCAACATCGCCATCGCCGGGAATCTGCAGCCGGGCGGGATCACCTATGGCAATCTCGAGCATGTCGAGCTGCGGCTCTCGGGCGGCGTCGACACGCTCACCGTGCGCAGCACCCATACCGGGACGACCCTGATCGACACCGCGGGCGGCGACGACGTGGTCGCGATCTACTCGACGGCCGGTCACACGACGCTCAATACCGGCGTCGGCTCGGACGTGGTCACCATCGGCAACCAGGAGCGCACGCTCGGCGCCGAGCGTGTCGTCGACGACATTCGCGGTCTCCTGACGATCAACGGCGATCCGCTGATCGCCGATGTCTGGACCTTCACAAATGGCAGCACCGCCGAGCAGACCAACGAGGTCCAGTATCTCACGCTCAACGCGGCGGGCGGCAGCTTCACCCTGACCGTCACCGTCGGCACCGTCACCCGGACGACAGCCAGCATCTCTCATACCGACGGCGCCCAGCCCAGCGCCGACGCCGTCAAGGCGGCGCTCGCGGCGCTGTCCAATGTCCGCACCGGTAATGTCGACGTCGTGCGCGACGGCGCCTCCTACCGGATCGAGTTCCTCGGCGCGCTCAAGGAGGTCGAGGTGGCCGAGCTCATCGTGGCGACCGGCGCTCTCGTGGCGCGGGACGAGACCGACAGCGTCACGCTTCTGGACGATCTCGACACCGCGGCGAACCGTCTTCTCCTGACGCAGGACTCGATCACCGGGCTCGGCATGAGCGGCGTGAACGAGACGCAGGTGGTCGAGGTCCAGGCCTCGGGCGGCAAGTTCACCCTCAGCTTCGATGGCGTCAGCACCATCGCGCTCGATCACGACGCCGAGGCCTCGGTCGTTCAGGCGGCGCTCGAGGCGCTCTCCTCCATCGGGCTCGGCAATGTCACCGTGACCCGCATGTCGCTCGGCTCGGATCTCGACAATGCCGGGACCGGCGGCAATGACGGCTCGATCTACGTCATCCGCTTCCAGGGCGAGCTTGCGGGCATGAACGTCTCCGAGCTTGTCGGGACGAGCGACGCGACCGATCCCCTGACCGCGCCGATCCTGGGCTCTGGCGGCACGGCGGCGGCGGATGCGGTGGCCAGCATCACCGTCACCACCCGCGACCAGGGCACCAATGTCGCCCCGGCGGACGAGGTGCAGGTTCTCGAGCTCTCGGGCACCAGCGGCCAGACCTTCCTTCTGGATTTCGACGGCGAAATCACCTCGGCCATCGAGATCAGCGACACCGACGGCCAGACGCTCGCCAATATCGTGGCCGCGCTCAACGCGCTCACCGCCTTCACGGCCGTGGCCGATGGCGGCACGATCACCGCGGACACCAACCTCGTGGTCGAGGAGCTGAGCAAGAACGGCGGCTACGCGCTGCGCTTCATCGGCGATCTCGGCGGCACGGATGTGGTGACCATGATCGCCCGCGGCGACGCGCCCGCGATCGTCTCGACCCTGCGCGAAGGCGGCGAGGCGGCGGTCACCAACCAGCGCCAGATCGTCACCGTCTCGGGCACCTCCGGCACCTTCCGGCTGGGTCTCGACTTCACCAATACCGAGGGCGACAGCTACGAGAACAAGCTCAGCGCCGACTGGGTCGATATCCGTGTCGGCGCGACGGCCTTCGAGGTCGAGAACGCGCTCCAGCGCATGTTCCTCGGCAGCCGCTTCGCCACCGACATCACCGTGGTCAAGACGCGCGGCGTCGATGGCGACGTCTACATCATCAATTTCGACGGCCTTCTGCGCACCGATGGCGCGGGCGACGGTCTCGTCGGCCTGCTGGAGGTTCTGCAGGTCAGCGCAGGTGTCTCGGTCTCGGTCGAGAGCCGCACCGACGGGATCAACTATTACGGCCTCGAGCAGCTGGTGCTGAATCTCGGCTCCGGCGACCAGGTGGTGAGCGTCCAGGGCACCACCGCCGAGACGGTCATCAACATGCAGGGCGGCAGCGACGCGATCTATGTCGCCTCGGATGCCGATCTCGATCACGCGATCTCGGCCCCGTCCTTCGACTATCTCTCCGGCGATCTCGACCGCATCTGGGGCGGGCTCACGCTCAATGCCGAGGGCGGCCGCAACCGCCTGATGATCTCGGACGAGGGCACTGGCACAGGTGACAGCGATATCCGCATCGGCACCGGGGCCGCGGGCGAGGTCGTGGTCACGGGTCTGGCGCCCGCCGCCATCGCCTATTCCGCCAGCGACAGCGGCGATTTCGGGCGCGGCGTCACCTACTGGACCAGCCAGTTCGCCGATACCGTGACGGTCACCGAGACCCATGCCCGCGACGGCGTGCTGACCGTGACCCAGCTCAATACCGGGGCCGGGGCCGACCGCGTCTATGTCTCACTCGACAGAAGCGACGGCTTCTTCGCGGTCAACACCCAGCAGGGCCACGACCTTGTCGATGCCGATGGCGTGGCATCGGGCACCACGGGCGTCCCGGTCGACGGCCTCGCCCGCACGAGCCGCGACATCGTGGTCTTCGGCGGCTTGGGCAACGACACGATCTACACCGGCTCGGCCAATGACATCGTCTTCGGCGATCAGGGCCGTGCGGTCTGGACCTCCGACGGCGAACAGATGCGCCTCGGCGGCGGCGGACGCGGAGACCGCATCTCGGCCGAAGCGGACATCCCGCTCGACATCCTCTTCAACTTCGACCCGACGCTTGTCGGCAATGACGGCATGGATGTCGGAACCTCCGGCAATGACGTCATCGCGACGCATCAGGGCACCGACCGCATCCTCGCCGGTGCGGGCAGCGACAATGTCGATGCCGGGACCGGCGACGATCTGGTGATCGGCGATCACGGTGTCGCCGACTACGTCGCGGGCGTCGTGCTGCGCCTTCAGACCACCGACGAAGAGACCGTCTCGGGCGGGAATGACACGATTTCCGGCCAGGCCGGGTCCGACACGATTCTCGGCGGCATCGGCAGCGACCGTCTTTATGGCGAGCGCATGGACAGCCTGCGCTCCGCGTCGAGCGCGGCGGCGGATGGCGACGACTGGATCCTCGGCGACAACGGCCAGATCGTCTTCTCCGGCGGCATCGTCACCCTGATCGAAAGCTTCGAGGACACGCTCGGCGCGGCCGATACCATCACCGGCTCTGCCGGGTCGGACATCGTCCTCGGCGGCTATGGAAGCGACAGCATCGACGGCAACGCGTCGGACAATCGCTTCTTCGAGCTCGATGGCGATGACATCCTTGTCGGTGACAACGGGCGACTGACTTTCACGGGTGGCGATCTGGTCGAGCTGCGCACGCTCGATGTGAACGAGAGTTTCGCCTCGAACGACACCATCCGCGGCAGCGCGGGCGACGATTCTATCCTGGGCGGCATCGGTGCCGACCTGATCTTCGGCGACCACACCAACGCGCTGCGCAGCGTGGAGAGTGCGCCCACCGATGGCGACGACTGGATCATCGGGGACAACGGCCGGATGGTCTTCGTCGCTACGCAGGTGTCTCTGATAGAGAGCTTCGACGACCAGGTCGGAGACGGCGACACCATCGCGGGCAATGCCGGTGCGGACATCATCCTCGGCGGCTATGGCAGTGACATCCTCGACGGCAACGCGTCGGACAACGCCCATGCGGCGATCGACGGGGACGATATCGTCATCGGCGATAACGGGCGGCTGACCTTCATCGGGGGCCAACTGGCGACGCTGCGCACGCTCGACGCGACCAATGACTTCCCGTCCGCCGACACGGTGCGCGGCAGCTCGGGCTCCGACATCCTGCTCGGCGGCATCGGTGCGGACGTGATCCACGGCGATCATGAGGGCGATCTGGAGACAGACAACGACGCTGCGGACATCATCCTTGGCGACAACGGCCAGCTGATCTGGGACGAGATCGCCGCGGACGGGATCGCCACCGAACTGGTGGCAGCCGGTGCGCTGGGCGCGCGTGACCTGAGGACCCTCGACGTGATCCGGACGCTCAATGCCGGGCAGGGCGCGGGCGACACGATCACCGCGCATCTGGGCGACGACCTGATCTTCGGCGGCGCCGGTGGCGACGAGATCCATGCCGGTCAGCAGAACGACATCGCGCTGGGCGATTTCGGCAAGATGGAGCTTCTCTCCAACATCGTGCGCCATGTCGATGTCACCGACAACGCCATGGGCGGCGGCGACGTGATCTATGGCGACGAGCACGAGGATGTGCTCATCGGCGGGGCCGGCTCGGACAAGATCGACGGGGACAATATCAGTGGCACCAACGACGAAAACGCGGTCAATTCCGGGCGCGACCTGATCTTCGGCGACAATGTCACGCTGGATCGGATCGGGACCGCGGGCGCGAATGAATATGGCGACCACGCGAATGTGCGCTTCCGCCTGGTCGATCCGGTGACAGGCCAGCTCTATGGCTCGGCGCTGAATGTCGGGCCGGACGGCGCGGCGCTGTATGACGGCTATGCGGGCGGCGACCAGTGGAGCTTCGCGCGGGTGGATCCGGACGGGCCCAGTGCCTGGTCGGATTTCCAGATCACGCTCCGGGATCACGACATCACCGTCGCGGCGGACAGCAACGTCTTCGGCGACGATGTCATCGCGGGCGGCGGCAAGGACGACCAGATCTTCGGCCAGCTCGGCAATGACACGATCCAGGGCGATGGCGGCCTGAGCGTCGGCGCCACCGCGTCCCGCGACGGGCAGACCGCGGACGGGACCTATGGTCTTCTGACCATCACGCCGAGCTTCGAGGCGGCGACCGATGGCGACGATTATATCGAGGGAAATGGCGGCAATGACGTCATCTTCGGCGGTCTCGGCCAGGACGACATCATCGGCGACAACTCCGATCTCTTCGGCCTTGGCACCTATGACAAGCGCGCGCCCTCGGGCAGCGACCTGATCTTCGGCGGCTCCGGTATCCGCATCGGGCGGAACGAATATGTCGAGACCCCGAGCGCGGGCGACACGGTCGACATCGCCATCGAGGATCGCCATTCGCGCGACGGCGACATGATCCTCGGCGACAATGGCCGCATCCTGCGCATGGTCACCGATGTCGACCAGAACGACGAGCCGCTGGACGGCACGGCCTACCTGGCCTTCGTCTATGACGTGATGCCCGACACCACGACCCAAGGCGAGCATTACAACCCGACCAACTTCGAAGGCTACGACGGTTCGCGCGGCAGCGAACGCATCGTGGTGCGGGTGGCGGATCTCCTCGACTACACGCCGGGCGGCGCGGATGTCGATCCGGAGAGCGCCCAGTTCGATCTCGGCGGCTGGGACGAGATCCACGGCGAGAGCGGCGACGACTCGATCTACGGCATGACCGGCAGCGATATCCTCTATGGCGACAGCGACGATGACGACATCATCGGCGGTTGGGGCCATGAGTGGATCTCGGGCGGCACAGGCCAGGATGGCGTCATCGGCGGCGACGGGCGGATCTTCACCTCGCGCAATATCGACCTGCGCGACCGGGCCGATCTGTCCGAGCCGCTCTACGGGATCGAGAAAGTCGATACCGGGCTCTTCATCTACACGCCGGGCAAGATCCAGCAATCGACCATCCATCTCGCGGGCGAGCTGAAGAAGACCGTCGATCTCACGCCCTTCTTCCCGGTGGATGCCGGAGAGGCGGGCACCTCGGATCCCTTCGCCAAGGTCGATGACGGCTCTCAGAACGACAACGACATCATCTTCGGCGGTCTCGGATCGGACTCGCTGCATGGCGGCTTCGGATCGGATGCGATCTCGGGCGCCGAGGCGATGGCCGCCCAAGTCACCGTGCCCGCGGGCGTCGGCGGCGCGGAGGGCCAGCTTGTCTTCACCAACCTGCCTTACAGCTTCTCGAACCCCGGCAACCCGGGCGACGTCCTGAACTTCGGCGGCGGCACCACCGCCGACGGCACCCTGCGCGCCAACGAGTTCGCGGCCTATGACGAGTTCAACCCGCGCCCCTACATCTTCTACGATCCGGGCAACGGCTTTGTCTTCGCCAGCTCTGACACCGCGGGCGCGGTGCCGTTCCTCTTGATGTTCGACTCCCAGGACGCCGCAGCGACCAACGATTATTCGCCGCAGAGCGATGGCGACGCGGTCCTGACCTACAAGCCGTCGGACGGCAATGACGTGATCTTCGGCGATCTCGGCCATGACTGGCTGGTCGGCGGCACGGGTCGCGACCGGATGTATGGCGGCTTCGGCGACGACATGCTCGATGCCGACGACGTGCGGGACGATCCGAACGATCCGATGAGCCAGGCGCCCGATACCTCGAACAGCTATGCCGACATCGCCTATGGCGGCGCCGGACGCGACGTGCTGATCGGCAATACCGGGGCCGACCGCCTGATCGACTGGGTGGGCGAGTTCAACTCCTACATCGTGCCCTTCGCGCCCTTCGGCGCCTTCCACATCAGCCGCTCGGTGCAGCCGCAGCTCTACGACTATCTCTATGCGCTGAGTGCCGCGGACGGGGCCGACCCGACCCGGTTCGTCGATACCGGCGGCGACGTGAGCCGCAACGGCGAGCCCTATGGCGAGATCGGCGCGGTCAACCAGCAGGATCCGTTCTGGCAGGACCAGACCGGCGCGCCGGACGATCCGCAGGCGGGCAACATCCCCGGCGGTGCGCGCGACGTCTTCGCGGCCGAGGATTTCAACTCGACCGATCCGGGCAACGGCAACGGCGGCGGCGGACAGACCACCGAGACGCAGACCCTGCACGGCTTCGCCGCCGACAGCGGCAGCTGGTCGGTGGAGCGCGGCGCGCTCGCGGTCGCGCCTGCGGCGCCCGGCGAGGACGCGGTGTCGGTCTATCACCTGCAGAACCCGCTTCCCGGCTATTTCGAGATCGCGGCGCTTCTGTCGGCCGACCACCCGACCGGTGGCTACGAGTCGAACGGCTTCATCATCTTCGACTACCAGGGCCCCCAGGACTTCAAGTTCGCCGGGATCAACCAGAAGCTCGACAAGATCCAGATCGGCCATCGCGATGCCTCGGGCTGGCATGTCGACGTGCAGGACAACATGCGGCTGAAGGGCGGGACCTTCTACAACCTGCTGGTCGCGGTGAACGGCACCACCGTCACCGTCCGCGTCGACAACCAGGTCTTCCTGTCCCACACCTTCGAGGCGCGGATCGCCTATGGCGTGCCGCAGGGGCTCAACATGGGCCTGATCGGGATCGGGGCCGACAACTCGATCACCCGTCTCGACAACTTCGCGGTGCAGGTCCTGCCGCCGAACCTCAGCTATGAGCGGGTCGAGAGCTTCGAGGCCGATGCAGGCGTCTTCGCGGCCGAGAGCGGCGACTGGAGCGTCGCGGACGGCTCCTACGGGACAGCGACGGACGGGGCGGTCAGCCTCTTCGATCTCTCCGCCGAGGCGGGTCTGCCCGCGGGCACGCTGGTCTTCGGGGCAAACTCCAAGCTCAAGCTCGGGGCCGAGATCGAGACGGCGGGCATCGCCGGTCTGGTCTTCGATTTCCTCTCGACCGACCGCTACAAGTTCGCCGCGCTCGACGTGGCGGGCGACCGGGTGCTGATCGGCCATGTCGAGGCGGGCCGAGGTGTCGTCATCGACGCCGAGATCGGCTTTGCCCTGGCCGACGGCGAGACCCACGAGATCTCGGTCCTTCTGAGCGGCAGCACCGTGTCGGTCGTGGTCAACGGCATCGCCGCCCTGAGCCACGCCTTCAGCGCGCTCACCGTCGATGGCCGCGCCGGTCTGGTGGCGCTCGACGGCGGCGTCCAGGTCCTGTCGGCGACCATCGCGACCGACGATCCCGCCATCGCGGTCGAGGAGGTCCTCGAAGAGGCCGCGCTCCGTGCCGCGACGCTCGGCTCGGGCCATGACGGCACCGAGCCCACCGAGGAGGAGCTCGCCGCATTGACCGCCGAGGCGATCCGTCGTCTCGGGGCCTTCCTCGGGCTCTCGGACGAGGTGGTGGCGACGCTGACCGCGCTCCAGCCGCAGCTTGCGGATCTGCAGGGCGATCTTCTCGGCAAGATCGACGGCGCGCGCATCCTGATCGACCGCGACGCGGCCGGACACGGCTGGTTCGTCGACCCGACGCCGGGCGACGACCGCGAGTTCGCCGGTCCGCTCCTGACGGCGAAGGGCGCGTCGGCGGCTGCCGAGCATATCGACCTTCTGTCGGTCCTGATGCACGAGTTCGGGCACCTGGTCGATCTGGCGCATGGCGACAACCACCTGATGTCCGAGACGATCTCGGTCGGCGAGCGGACCCTTGGCGTCGGCGTGCCCGAGCGCATCACCCCGAGCCTCGACACTCCGGCGCCCTCGGCCTGGGTCTTCGACGAGGATGGCGGCCTGATCGATCCGGGCGAGGCGCGTCTCCTGCGCGGGCTCGGCACAGATCTCGCGGCGCTTCTGGCCGAAACCGGCGCCTCGGAGGTTGCCCAAGGCGCGGCTCCGGCCATGCTGCCGATCCCCGAGAGCGACGCGCCGGAGGCCGAGGCCGAGGCGCAGCGCGCCGAGCTCGAGGGGGCGCTCGGGAGCGGTCTGGTGAACTGGTCCGAGCGTTTCGGGACACGAGGCAGTTTGTAACTATGCGTTCGGGAGGACAGGCGTGACGCTATCCAACGATCCCCGGCCGCCCTCGGCGGCGGCGCGGGTCTCGTTTCTCGAGCAGGCGCTCTGGAAGGCGCTCGGCTCCGAGAGCTCGGTTGTCGAGTTCGCCAAGGGCTGGCTGGGGCTGCAATGCCGCTTCCTGCCCGGCGCCGACGGTGGCGCGGTGGTTCTGGCCGAGACGCCGGACCGGGGTCCGTTCAGCCCCGCCGCGCTCTGGCCCGACGAGCGCGCTCTGGGTCCGGGTCTCTCGGCGGCGGTCGAGCTGGCGCTGACCGAACGCCGCCCGGCGCTCAAGGAACAGCCCTCGGCCAGCGGCCCGGCCATGGCGGTCGCGGCGCATCCCATCGTGATCGACGGGAAACTGCGCGGCGCTGCGGCGATCCGCTTCGATCCGGCGCGGGCGCCCGCGGGCGCGGACGTTCTGGCGCATCTGCGCTGGGGTGTCGGCTGGCTCGAGGCGCGTCTGCGCCGGGCCGATGGCGAGGAGACGCGCGGCACGATGGCGCGCATCACCGCCGGCTACGAGGTCATGGCCGGCGCGCTGGAACAGGACCGCTTCAAGCCCGCCTGCACCGCGCTCGTGACCGATCTCGCGCTGCGGCTCGATTGCGAGCAGGTTGCGGTGGGCTTTCGCGGGCGGGGCCGCGCCACCAAGGTCGCCGCGATCTCGCATTCGGCGCAGTTCGGCAAGCGCATGGATCTCGTGCGCCGCATCGGCTTCGCGATGGACGAGGCGCTCGACCAGGAGGCGGCCGTCCTGCACCCGGTGGGCGAGGATTGGGAATACCGGATCACCCACGCCCATGCCGATCTGTCGGACAGCCTCGGTGGCGGCACGCTTCTGACCGTGCCGCTCCATCGCAACGGCCGGATGCTGGGCGCGATCACGCTGCAACGGCGCGCCGGGGCGCCCTTCGACGACGACACGATCCAGCTTGTCGACACGGTCGCGAGCCTTATCGGCCCGGTGCTTGAGGAGAAGCGGCAGAACGACCGGCTGGTGATCTCGAAGCTCGGCAGCGCGCTGATGACCCAGACCAAGCGCCTGCTCGGTCCCGGCTATTTCGGCCGCAAGCTCGCCACGCTCCTGATGCTGGCCGTGGTCGTCTTTTTCTCGGTCGTCACCGCGCCCTATCGCGTCGCGACCCCGGCGACGCTCGAAGGCCAGGTGCAGCGCGCGCTCGTCGCACCCTTCGACGGGTTCGTGGCCAGCCAGTCGGTCAAGGCGGGCGACGTGGTCGAGGCCGGTCAGATCCTCGCGACGCTCGACGACCGCGACATGGTGCTCGAACGTCTCCAGCGCGGCGCGGAGCTGCGCGAGCACATGGCCGAATACGACCGCGCCCTGAACGAGAACGAGCGGGTCGAAGCACGGGTGATGCGCGCGCGGATCGACGAGACGCAGGCGCAGATCGCGCTTCTCGACGCGCGGCTGGCGCGCACCGAACTGATCGCCCCTTTCGACGGGCTGGTGATCGAGGGCGATCTCAGCCAGGCGGTGGGCTCCGGCGTGCGGCGTGGCGACCCGCTCTTCACCATCGCGCCGCTCGAGGGCTACCGCGTCGTGATGGAGGTGGACGAGGGTGACCTGCGCGAGGTCGCGCCGGGGCAGGAGGGCATGCTGGTCCTCTCGGCCATTCCCGATCTCGGCCTGCCCTACGTGGTCGAGCGCGTGACCCCCATCGCCACCGCCGCCGAAGGGCGCAACTACTTTCGCGCCGAAGCAAGGCTGACCGGGCGCGACGGCAGGCTCCGCCCCGGCATGGATGGCGTCGCCAAGACCGCGGTCGACGAGCGTCTCCTGATCGCGATCTGGTCCCGCGAGCTGGTCGACTGGGTCCGCCTGACCGCCTGGAAATGGCTGCCATGAGCGGGCAGAGCTTCTATTCCCAAGACTGGCACCGGGTCGCCGGGCTGAAGCTCCGGCTGCGCTCGAACGCCGGTGTGTCGCGGCAGAGCTTCCGGGGCGATCTCTGGTACGTTCTGCAGGATCGCGGCTCGGGCAAGTTTCACCGCTTCTCGCCCGAGGCCTGGCTGGTGATCAGCCTTCTCGACGGCTCGCGCACCGTGGCCGAGGCTTGGGAGATCGCCTGCGAGCGGCTGGGCGACGACGTGCTCACCCAGTCCGAGACCATCCGGCTTCTCTCCCAGCTTCACGGCGCCGACGTGTTGCGCGGCGATGTCATGCCCGATGTCGCCGAGATGCTCGACAAGGCCGCCAAGCAGAACCGCAAGAAGCTGGCGATGACGCTGATCAATCCGCTCGCGTTGCGCCTGCCGGTTTTCGATCCGAACGAGTTCCTGAACGCGACCTTCCCGCTGGTCCGTCCGCTCATCAGCTGGGTCGGCGCCGTGCTCTTTGCCGGTCTCGTGGCCTATGCGCTGGTGCTCTTCGGCATCCACTGGGAGGCGCTGACCGGCAACCTGACCGACCGTCTTCTGGCGGCGGAGAGCCTCATTCTCCTCGCCGTCACCTATCCTTTCGTGAAATCGCTGCACGAGCTCGGCCACGGCTACGCGGTCAAGCGCTGGGGCGGCGAGGTGCACGAGATGGGGGTGATGTTCCTCGTCTTCATGCCGGTCCCCTATGTCGACGCCTCCGCCGCCTCGCAGTTTCCCTCGAAGCACCAGCGCGCGCTGGTCGGCGCGGCGGGCATCCTGGTCGAGCTGACGCTGGCGGCGCTCGCGATGATCGTCTGGGTGCATGCCGAAGAGGGGCTGGTGCGCGCCTTCGCCTTCAACGTCATGCTGATCGGCGGCATCTCCACGCTGGTCTTCAACGGCAACCCGCTTTTGCGCTTCGACGGCTATTACGTCATGGCGGACCTGATCGAGATCCCCAATCTCGGGCCGCGCGCGAACAAGTTCATCGGCTACCTGATCCAGAAACACGCCTTCGGAGTCGAGACCGCGCAAAGCCCGGTCACGGCGCGCGGCGAGGCGAAGTGGCTCTTCTTCTACGCCATCGGGTCGTTCGTCTACCGGCTCTTCATCATCGGCGCGATCGTGCTTTTCGTGGCGACGGCCTTCCCGCTGATCGGGGCGATGCTGGCGATCTGGTCGGTCTTCATGATGTTCGGCGTGCCGCTCGGCAAGCATGGCTGGTTCCTGCTGACCGCGCCCGCGCTTCGGCGCAAGCGCGGGCGGGCCTTCGCGGTCACCGGGGCGACGGTCGCGGCGCTGGTAGCGGCGGTGACGCTGATCCCGCTGCCCTACGCCACGCTCGCCGACGGGGTGGTCTGGCCCGCGCGCGAGGCGGCGGTCCATGCCGGGGCGTCGGGCCATGTTGTGCGGGTCTCGGCAGAGCCCAACGCGCGGGTCGCGCCCGACACCGTGCTCCTGGCGCTTGAGGACCCGATGCTCGACGCCAGCCTCGCCAGCGCCGAGGCCGCCGCGCGTCGGCTGAGCTACCGTCTCGATGCCGTCGCCATCGAGGACCCGGTCGAGGCGCGGGTCCTGCGCGAACGAGTGGTGCGCGCCGAGGACGACCTCGCCCATGTCCGGGGCATCCAGGAGCGGCTCGAGATCCGCAGCCCCGGCGCGGGCACCTTCATCCTGCCCGAGGGCGAGGATCTGGTCGGTCGCTATTTCAACCAGGGCGATCTCGTCGGCTATGTCGCGGATTTCTCCGATCCGGTCCTGATCGTCGCGGTGCCCGAGGCCGCCGCCGATCTGGTGCGGAGCGACGCCGCCTCGGTCGAGTTCCGCTTCGCCGATGACACCGGCACGGTCTGGCCCGCCCGCATCCGGCGCGAGGTGCCGCAGATCACCGACCGGCTGCCCGCCGCGGCGCTCTCCACGCTCGGCGGCGGCGCCTTCGTCACCGATCCCGGGTCCGAGGGGCTGACGAGCCTCGGCAAGCTCCTGCAACTCGAGCTCGAGTTCGACGCCCCCGCCGAGGTGCGCGGCTTCGGCGCGCGGGTGCATGTGCTCTTCCGTCATCGCGACACGGCCATCGCCCAGCGGGCCTGGCGCAGCCTGCGGCAGCTCTTCCTGAAGGAATTCGATGTCTGAGGCGGGCTCTCTCCGGCGGCTCCTGCCCGCACCCGTGCCGATGGCGGCGCGGTCCGAGCGCAAGCCGAACTGGCTCGACCGGGTCGAACACGTGGTGACCGCTCTCCCGGCGCGCCTGGCCACCCGGATCACCCGGCAGCGGCTGACGCGGCAGGCGCATGACATCGTCGCGCGCTCGGCCCCGCTGGCCGATCTCGACAGGGCGGCGCTCGACGCCCGGATCGCCTCGGCGCGCGACCGGCTGCGGCGGGCGGGTCTCGACGATGCCGAGGCTCTAGCCGACGCGCTGGCGGCGATCCGCGAGCTCTCGGGCCGGACGCTCGGGCTCAGGCATTATCCGTGCCAGGTGCTGGGCGGGCTGACGCTTCTCTCGGGCCGGATCGCCGAGATGGATACCGGCGAGGGCAAGACCCTGACCGCCACGCTCGCGGCGGGGGCCGCCGGGCTTGCGGGCGTGCCCACCCATGTCGTGACCGTCAACGACTACCTGGCCGAGCGCGACGCCGATCTCATGCGCCCGCTCTATGCCGCGCTCGGGCTGACCGTCGGGGTCATCACCGCGGGGCTGACGCCCGAGGAGCGGCGCGCGGCCTATGCCGCCGACATCACCTACTGCTCCAATTCCGAGCTTGCCTTCGACTACCTGCGCGACCGCGTCGCGCTCGGTCGCGACGGCGGCGCGCTCAGGATGAAGGTCGACGCGCTTTGCGGTGCGGGATGGGCGGGGCGCGGCGTGGTGATGCGCGGCCTGCATTTCGCCGTGGTGGACGAGGCCGACAGCATCCTGATCGACGAGGCCCGGACGCCCCTAATCATCGCGCAGGAGACCGAGGCCGAGGACGAGTGGCGCTGGGCCGAGGCGGCCTATGCGCTGGCGGATCGCCTGGACGAGGGTCGCCACTTCCGCGTCGAGCATGATCGCCGCGCGGTCGAGCTGCTGGAGGCCGGGCGCGCGCGGCTCGCCGATCTCGGCGCCGAACGCGGCGGTCTCTGGGCGGGCCGTGTCCGGCGCGAGGAAAGCGTCCGCCAGGCCCTGACCGCGCGGCATCTCTTTCACCGGGGCGATCATTACCTGGTGCGCGACGGCGAGGTTCAGATCGTCGACGAATATACCGGGCGGGTTCTCGCGGGGCGCAGCTGGAACGACGGCTTGCACCAGCTCATCGAGCTCAAGGAGGGGGTCGAGGTCACCGGTCGCAAGACCACGCTGGCCAAGACCTCGTTCCAGCGCTTCTTCCGGCGTTACAAGCGGCTCGGCGGCATGACCGGCACCGCGCGCGAGGTGAAGGACGAGCTGCGCGCGGTCTACCGGCTCGACGTGCTGCGCGTGCCGCCCCATCGCCGTTCCCGCCGGGTGTTCCTGCCGGGGCGGGTGCTCCCGGGGCTCGAGGCGAAGCGCGAGGCGATTGCCGACGCCGCCGCGGCGCTGGCCGATGCGGGGCGCCCGGTGCTGATCGGGACGCGCTCGGTTGCGGCGTCCGCGGCGCTGTCGGACGTCCTGACCGCACGCGGTCTGTCGCATCAGGTTCTGAACGCCGAGGCCGAGGCCGAAGAGGCCGAGATCATCGCGCGCGCCGGTGAGGCCGGGCGGATCACCATCGCCACCAACATGGCCGGTCGCGGCGTCGATATCGCGCTCGGTCCCGGTGTGCTCGACGCGGGCGGGCTGCATGTGATCCTCTCCGAGCGCCACGATGCCGGGCGGATCGACCGCCAGCTTTTCGGGCGCTGCGCCCGGCAGGGCGATGCGGGCAGCGTCGAGACGCTCCTGTCGCGCGAGGATCCGCTCCTCGACATCTTGAGGCGGCGCGGACGCAGCGCGTCGCCGATGCTCGCGACGGCGCTGAGGCTCGCGCCGGGATGGGTGTTCAACCGCGCCCAGCGCCGCGCCGAGCGCTTGCATTCGCGGATTCGAAAGGATCTCCTGCGCGCCGACGAGCAGACCGCCGCCAATCTCGCCTTTGCCGGAGACGCCGAATGACCCGACCCTGCCTCGCCTTCTGTCTTGCCGCCTGCCTTGCTCTGGCTCTGCCGCCCGCGGTGGCCCGGGCGCAGGCCCAGTCGCAGGAAGACCTCTTTCCCGAGCGCGCCGCCGATTGCGTGATCCGGCCCCGCGACATGATCGAGCTGACCAGTCTGGAAGAGGGCGTGCTGACCGAGATCCTGGTGGATCGCGGCGACATGGTCGAGGCCGGGCAGGTGGTCGCGCGGCTCGAATCCGACCTGCAAACCAGCGCGCTCCGGCTCGCGCGGCTGCGGGCCGAGAACACCGCGGCCGTCTCGGCGGCCGAGGCGCGGGTCGCGTTCCGCACCGAGGAGGTGGAGCGCCGTCGCGCGCTGGCGCAGCGCAGCGTCGCCTCCAAGGCCGATCTCGCCCAGGCCGAGGTCGAGCTGACGCTCGCCGAGCTGGAGCTCGTGAGCGCCAAGGCCGAGCTTGGCCTCGCGCAGGCGAGCTTTGACGAGGCCGAGCTGCGGCTGGCGCGGCGCGATATCCGCGCACCGGTCTCGGGGCTGGTGGTCCGGGTGTCCGGGGCGCTGGGCGAGTTCGCGCATGAACAGGCCGAGGTGCTGAGCCTCGCGGTGCTCGACCCGTTGCGGGTCGAGGCCTGGCTGCCGGTCGATCTCTATCCGCGGCTGGCGCTGGAGCAGGAGGCGGAGGTGACGATCGGCCATCCGCTCGACACCAAGCGCGAGGCACGGGTCAGCGCCATAGACCGTGTCTTCGATGCGGGCAGCGGCACGTTCGGCGTGCGGCTCGATCTGCCGAACGGCGACGGGTCCCTGCCGAGCGGGCTCAAATGCGGGCTGCGCTTCCACCCGGTGCCCGCGAGCCAGTGATACCCAAAGCGCCCGGCTCGGGGCCGGGCGCCACCCGAAATCCGAACCGGATTTCGCGCGGTTTCCGGTTCGGAAACCGCCACCGCTCAGGCGGTGAGACCTTCGGGTTCCTCGAGGCCATGCGCCCGGCAGCACGCGGTCAGCGTGTTGGCCAGAAGGCAGGCGATGGTCATCGGACCGACGCCACCCGGCACCGGCGTGATCGCGCCCGCGACCTCGCTGGCGCTGTCGAAATCGACATCGCCCACCAGGCGGGTCTTGCCCGGCTTCTCGGGATGCTCGGTCCGGGTGATTCCCACGTCGATCACCGCGGCGCCGGGCTTCACCCAGTCGCCCTTGACCATTTCCGCCCGTCCGACCGCCGCGACGAGGATATCCGCGCCCCGGCAGATCCCCGGCAGGTCCTGGCTGCGCGAATGCGCGATGGTGACCGTGCAGTTCTGCTGCAGGAGAAGCTGCGCCATCGGCTTGCCGAAGAGGTTCGAGCGCCCGATCACCACCGCGTTCAGCCCCGACAGAGTGTCCAGCTGATCTCGCAGCAGCATCAGGCAGCCGAGCGGCGTGCAGCTGACCAGCGCCTTCCCGCCCGTCGCCAGGAGGCCCGCATTGGTCACGCTCAGCCCGTCCACGTCCTTGGCCGGGTCGATCCGAGCCACCGTGCGTCGCTCGTCCAGGTGATCGGGCACCGGGAACTGGCAGAGGATGCCATGCACCGCGGGATCGGCGTTCAGCTGGTCGATCAACGCGAAGAGCTCCTCTTCGGGCGTGTCGGTGGGCAGCTTGTGCTCGAACGAGGCCATGCCGACCTCGACCGTCGCCTTGTGCTTGTGCGCGACATAGACCTCGCTCGCCGGGTCCTCGCCCACGAGCACGACCGCGAGGCCCGGGGTGATGCCGTGATCGGCCTTGAGGCGGTCGACATGCTCGGCCACCTGTGCGCGTACCTTGGCGGCAAACGCCTTTCCGTCGATCACCTGGGCAGTCATGGGCAAGTCTCCTTGATGTCGGTCTGTTGAGGGCCGGGGGGGGCTCAGAAGAGCCCCTCGATCAGCCCTTCGTCATTGAGCCGGATGGTCTCGGCCGCGGGCTGGCGCGGCAGGCCCGGCATGGTCATGATCTCGCCGCAGATCGCGACGATGAACCCGGCCCCGGCCGAGAGCCGCACTTCGCGCACCGGGATGGTGAACCCGGTGGGCGCGCCGCGCTGGGCTGGATCGGTCGAGAACGAATACTGGGTCTTGGCCATGCAGATTGGCAGGTTGCCGTAGCCCTGATCTTCCCACTCTTTCAGCTGCGCGCGGATCTTGCCGTCGATCACGGCGCTGTCGGCGCGGTAGATCCGGGTGGCAATGGTCTCGATCTTTTCAGCGAGGCCCATCTCGTCGGGATAGAGCGTGCCGAACTCGGCGCTGCCGCCATCGGCGATCTCGGCGATGCGGGTGGCCATCTCGGTCATGCCGGCCGAGCCGTCGGCCCAGTGCTTGCAGAGGATCGCCTCGGAGCCCTGCTCGGCCACGAAGGCCTTGACCGCCTCGATCTCGGCCTCGGTGTCGCCGGCGAAATGGTTGATCCCGACCACGACCGGAACGCCGAAGCCCTTGAGGTTCTCGATATGGCGGCCGAGATTCGCGCAGCCCGCCTTGACCGCCTCGACATTCTCGGCGCCGAGATCGGCCTTGGCGACACCGCCGTTCATCTTCATCGCGCGCACGGTCGCGACGAGGACGACGGCGGCGGGCGTCAGCCCGGCCTTGCGGCACTTGATGTCGAAGAACTTCTCGGCGCCCAGGTCGGCGCCGAAGCCCGCTTCGGTCACGACGTAATCGGCGAGCTTCAGCGCGGTGGTCGTGGCGATCACCGAGTTGCAGCCATGGGCGATGTTGGCGAAGGGGCCGCCATGGACGAAGGCGGGGTTGTTCTCGAGCGTCTGCACGAGGTTCGGCTGCATCGCGTCCTTCAGGAGCACGGTCATCGCGCCCTCGGCCTTGATGTCGCGGCAATAGACCGGCGAGCGGTCGCGGCGATAGGCGACGATCATGTCGCCGAGCCGCTGTTCGAGATCCTTGAGGTTCTTCGCGAGGCAGAGGATCGCCATGACCTCGGAGGCCACGGTGATGTCGAAGCCGGTCTCGCGCGGAAAGCCGTTGGCGACGCCGCCGAGCGAGGTCGTGATCTGGCGCAGCGCGCGGTCGTTCATGTCGACGACCCGGCGCCAGGAGACGCGGCGCAGGTCGATCTCCTGCTCGTTGCCCCAGTAGATGTGGTTGTCGATCATCGCCGACAGGAGCGAATGGGCGCTGGTGATGGCGTGGAAATCGCCGGTGAAATGGAGGTTCATGTCCTCCATCGGCACGACCTGCGCGTGGCCGCCGCCCGCGGCGCCGCCCTTCATGCCGAAGTTCGGCCCGAGCGAGGCTTCGCGGATGCAGATCGCGGCCTTCTTGCCGATGGCGTTCAGACCGTCTCCGAGGCCCACGGTGGTGGTGGTCTTGCCCTCGCCCGCGGGCGTCGGGTTGATCGCGGTGACGAGGATCAGCTTGCCGTCGGCGCGGTCCTGCACGCTGTCGATGAAGCTCTGGCTGACCTTGGCCTTGTCATGGCCGTAGGGCAGCAGGTGCTCGGCCGGGATGCCCAGGGTGTCGCCGATCTCTTGGATCGGTTTCTTCTTCGCGTCGCGCGCGATCTCGATATCGGTCTTGAAGGCCATGGCCCATCCCTCCGGCGTGCTGGTTTCGGCTGCATAAGGCATGAAGAGGGGGCATCCGACAACAATCGCAAGCGGCGTTTGCGCCATCGGAAACGACTTTCCATCCGGTCGGTGGGGACAACCTACCCGTTCCGGCGGGCCTCGGCGCTCTGCCGGTATGCGACGGTGTCCCGTCATGGGGGTGCGACACGCGCGTCACACCCCAATGGCTATGTGGACAGGTGGGCCGATAATCAGGAGATTACAGGTCCGACATGCGCAGGGAGGAGCGCCATGAGTGCCGGCATCGCGGAGCCGGGATCGGCGCCGGCCGCGGGCTCGGCTGCATCCGATCCGGTCCGAATCTATCTTGTCGAACCGAACCCGCTGGTGGTCTCGGCGCTGGGGATGTGCTTCCGCGGCGATCCGCGCTTCGAGTTGGTGGGATCGACCGAGAGCGGCCTGGCGCTTCTGGACCTGCCCGCGGGGACCTTCGACATCGCGGTCTTGGCCTGGAAGACCGCCGACGCCGCGGCGACCGATGTCCTGCGCGACTGGCGCGGGCGGGGCCGGACCGAGGCGGTGACGATCTTCGCCAATAGCCGTGACTTGGGTCATGTGCGGCAGGCGGTGCGGCTCGGGGCGCAGGGCTATTGCTACCAGTTCGACGACCCCTCGGTGCTCTTCGATACGCTGCACGCGGTGGCCAACGGGCGCATCTGCGTGCCCTTCATCGACGTCACCTCGATCAACGATACGCCGCTGGCGCAGCTGACCGTGCGCGAGCGCGAGCTTCTGTCGGTGCTGGCGCGGGGCTGGACCAACCAGCAGATCGCCAACCGGACGGGCATCTCGGAGAACACGGTGAAATATCACCTGAAGAACCTCTACGAGAAGCTCGGCGTGAAGAACCGCGCCATGGCGGTGGCGATCTATTCCCGCGAAACCGACGGCTGAGCGGATCGCTGGCGAAATCCGAACCGGATTTCGCGCGGTTTCCGGTTCGGAAACCGGTCCCCGGCCCGGGCCGCGCGGTACACGGTGGCACACGATTTTCCCTGTCCCCGGCCGCGTCGGACCGATGGCTCCGAACGGGTAGGACGCGCCCACCCCCCGGGGCCGAGATCCTATCCGCCAAGGTGTTCTGCGACGTGCCCGGCTTCTGCATGCTCGGCGCCAAGTCACAAGACACACCCGGAGGAGACCCGACAATGCCCGGCTACAATCACCTGTTCATTCCCGGCCCGACCAACGTCCCCGAGAAGGTCCGCATGGCCATGAACGTGTCCATGCAGGACATGCGCGCCCCGGACTTTCCAGAGCTCACCAAGCCGCTCTTCGAGAAGGTCGCCAAGGTCTTCCGCAACACCACCGGCCGCGTCTTCCTCTATCCCTCCTCCGGCACGGGTGCCTGGGAATCGGCGATCCAGAACACGCTGAAGCCCGGCGACAAGGTGCTGATGAGCCGCTTCGGCCAGTTCTCGCATCTCTGGGCCGACATGGCGGCGCGGCTGGGCCTCGATGTCGATCTCATCGAGTGCGAATGGGGCGAGGGCGTCCCGGTCGAGAAATATGCCGAGAAGCTCAAGGCCGACACCGGCCACGAGTACAAGGCCGTCTTTGCCACCCATAACGAGACCGCGACCGGCGTCACCTCGGACATCAAGGGCGTGCGCGACGCGCTCGACGCCGCCGGTCACCCGGCGCTCCTGATGGTCGACGGCGTGTCCTCGATCGGCTCGATCGCCTTCGACCAGGACGCCTGGGGCGTCGACTGCGCGGTCTCCGGGTCGCAGAAGGGCTTCATGCTGCCCGCGGGTCTCGGCATCCTGTCGGTGTCGGGCAAGGCGCTGGAGGCCAACAAGGACGCGGGCTTCGGCCGCTGCTTCTTCGCCTGGGCGGACCAGATCGCCAATAACGATAACGGCTATTTCCCCTACACCCCGGCGACCCAGCTCCTGCGGGGGCTCGACGTGAGCTGCGACATGCTTCTGGAGGAAGGGCTCGAGAACATCTGGGCGCGGCACAACCGCCTGGCCACCGGCGTGCGCAAGGCGGTCGAGGCCTGGGGTCTTCGGGTCTGCGCGGCCGATCCGAAATGGTATTCCGACACCGTCAGCGCCATCGTCGTTCCCGAGGAGCACGACGCCCGCCACGTGATCGCGCGGGCCTACGAGCAATACAACACCTCGCTCGGCACCGGTCTCGCCAAGGTCATGGGCAAGGTCTTCCGGATCGGCCACCTGGGCTGGATGAACGAGGGCATGGTCACCACCGCGGTCTCGGTCGCCGAGATGTCGATGATCGATGTCGGCTTCAAGATCGAGCCCGGCACCGGGATCGGCGCCACCATCCGCCATTTCACCGACACCGCCAGCCAGAGCGCCGCGAAGGCGGCCTGAGCCGCCCCTCGCCCTCGACACATCCTGACAAGACGGAAAGACTTCCCTTATGAGCCACATGGTTTACGGCACCCGCAAGAGCCGCCTTCAGCGCTCGACGCTCGCGGTCCCGGCGTCCAACCCCGAGATGGTCGAAAAGGCCTGCAAGTCCGAGGCGGATGTCGTCTTCCTCGATCTCGAGGACGCGGTCGCGCCGAATGACAAGGAACAGGCCCGCAAGAACGCGATCCAGCTTCTGAACGATCTCGACTGGGCGGGCCACAACAAGGTCACGAGCGTCCGGATCAACGGGCTCGACACCCATTACATGTATCGCGACGTGGTCGACGTGGTCGAACAGGCAGGCGACAAGCTCGACATCGTGCTGATCCCCAAGGTGGGCACGCCCTCGGATGTCTACATGGTCGAGGCGATGCTCAACCAGATCGAGATGGCCAAGGGCTTCTCCCGCAAGATCGGCATCGAGGCGCTGATCGAGACGCCGCTCGGCATGGCCAATGTCGAGGCGATCGCCGCCATGCCTTCGCGGCTCGAGGCGATGCATTTCGGCGTCGCCGACTACGCCGCCTTCCACAAGGCGCGCACGGTCAATATCGGCGGTCTCAACCCGAACTACCCGGGCGACCAGTGGCATGCCGCGCTCAGCCGCATGACCACCGCCTGCCGCGCCTACGGCATCCGTCCGATCGACGGGCCGTTCGGCGATTTCTCCGATCCCGACGGTTTCCGCGACGCCTGCAAGCGCGGCGCGGCGCTGGGCATCGAGGGCAAATGGGCGATCCACCCGAGCCAGATCGCGCTCGCCAACGAGGAATACTCGCCCACCGAGGCCGAGGTCACCCGCGCCGAGCGTATCCTCGAGGCGCTGAAAGAGGCCGCCGCGCAGGGCAAGGGCGCGGCCAGCCTCGACGGCAAGATGATCGACGCGGCCTCCGAGAAGATGGCCAAGAACGTGCTGGCCGTTCAGGACGAACTCAAGAAGCGCGCGGCGTAAGGGAGGAACCGATGGATATCCATGAATACCAGGCCAAGGAGCTCTTGGCGACGCAGGGCATCCGCATGCCGCGGGGCGGGCTGGCCTACAGCCCTGAGCAGGCGGCCTACCGCGCCGCGGAGATCGGCGGAGAGGCGTGGGTCGTGAAGGCCCAGATCCATTCCGGCGCCCGCGGCAAGGCCGGGGGCATCATCCTCTGCCGGAGCGAGAAGGAGGTCGAGGAGGCCGCCGAGAAGCTTCTGGGCCGCAAGCTCGTCACCCACCAGACCGGCCCGTCCGGCAAGCTGGTGAACCGGCTCTATATCGAGGAGACCGTCGATATCGAGCGCGAAATCTACCTGGGCTTCGTGCTCGACCGCAAGTTCGAGCGGATCATGATCGTCGCCTCCAGCCAGGGCGGCATGGAGATCGAGGAGATCGCCGAGAAGGAGCCCGACAGCCTCGTGCGCTGCGTGGTCGATCCCGGCGTCGGCATGCTCGAGTTCCAGGCCCGCGAGATCGCCTTCGGTCTGGGGCTCGAGGGCAAGCTGATCGGCAAGGCGGTGCAGACCATCCTCGGCTGCTACCGGGTGTTCCGCGACTACGATGCGGGCATGCTCGAGATCAATCCGCTGGTGGTGGCGCGCGACGACATCTTCGCGCTCGACTGCAAGATGAGCTTCGACGAGAACGCCATCTTTCGCCGCCCTGAAATCAGCGAACTCCGCGACAAGAGCCAGGAAGACCCGCGCGAGACCTTCGCCTCCGATCGCGGCCTGTCCTATGTCGGGCTCGACGGAAATATCGGCTGCATCATCAACGGCGCAGGTCTTGCCATGGCGACGATGGACATGATCAAGATCGCCGGCGGAGACCCTGCGAACTTCCTCGATATCGGCGGCGGCGCCAGCCCCGAGCGGGTCGCCAAGAGCTTCCGCGCCGTTCTCCAGGACGAGAAGGTCGAGGTCATCCTCGTGAACATCTTCGCGGGCATCAACCGCTGCGACTGGGTCGCCGAGGGCGTCGTCAAGGCGCTCCAGGAGGTCGGCGTGAACGTGCCCCTGGTGGTGCGGCTCTCCGGAACCAAGGTCGAGGAAGGCAAGGCGATCCTCGCCCAGAAAGCCCCCGACGTCATCGTCGCCGACACGCTCAAAGAGGCCGCCGAACACGCGGTCGCCGAGTGGAAGAAATCCGGCAAGGCCGCGGCCTGAGAGGAGGAGGACCCATGTCCATTCTGTTGAACAAGGATACCAAGGTGCTCGTGCAGGGCTTCACCGGCAAGATCGGCACCTTCCACGCCCAGGAAATGATCGAGTACGGCACCAACGTCGTCGGCGGCGTCACCCCCGGCAAGGGCGGCGGCACGCATCTCGAAAAGCCCGTCTTCAATACCGTGAAAGGCGCCGTGAAAGAGACCGGGGCCGAGGCCTCCATCGTCTTCGTCCCGCCGCCCTTCGCCGCGGATTCGATCATGGAAGCGGCCGATGCGGGCATCAAGTATTGCGTCTGCATCACCGACGGCATTCCCGCCCAGGACATGATGCGCGTGAAGCGCTACATGCGCCGCTACAAGAAAGAGGACCGGATGATCCTCACCGGTCCGAACTGCGCCGGGACGATCACCCCGGGCGAGGCGATGATGGGGATCATGCCGGGCTCGATCTACATGCCCGGCCGCGTCGGCATCGTCGGGCGTTCGGGCACGCTCGGCTACGAGGCGGCGAGCCAGATGAAGTCGCGCGGCATCGGGGTCTCGACCTCGATCGGCATCGGCGGCGACCCGATCAACGGGTTCTCCTTCCGCGACGTGCTCGAGCTTTTCAACGACGATCCCGACACCGACGCCGTCGTGATGATCGGCGAGATCGGCGGCCCGCAGGAGGCCGAGGCCGCGCATTGGGCGCGCGAGCACATGAAGAAGCCGCTCATGGCCTATGTCGCCGGTCTCTCGGCGCCCAAGGGCAAGCGCATGGGCCATGCGGGCGCTATCGTGTCGGCTTTCGGCGAAAGCGCGCAGGAAAAGGTCGAGATCATTCGCGAAGCCGGGCATACCATCGTTCCGAACCCGGCTGCCTTTGGCGAAACCGTCGAGGCGGTCATGACTGGCAAGAAGGTGGCTGCCTGATATGGCGAAGAAGACAATCCTGATCACGCGGAAATGGCCCGAGGCGGTCGAGAAGCGTCTGTCCGAGACCTATGACGCGACGCTCAACGAAACCGACACGCCGATGACGACCGAAGAGATCGGCGCGGCGCTGAACGAATACGACGCGGTCTGCCCGACCGTGTCCGACAAGCTTCCGGCGTCGATCTTCAGCGGCAATCACCGGGCGCAGATCCTCGGAAATTTCGGTGTCGGTTTCAATCATATCGACATCGAGGCGGCCAAGGCCGCGGGGCTGACGGTGACCAACACCCCGCATGTGCTGACGGACTGCACCGCGGACACCGCGATCACGCTGATGCTCATGCTGGCCCGCCGCGCGGGCGAGGGCGAACGCGAGCTGCGCTCGGGCAACTGGACCGGCTGGCGGCCCACCCACATGATGGGCACCCGTCTGCGCGACAAGACGCTCGGGATCGTCGGCATGGGTCGGATCGGCATAGCCACCGCGAAGCGGGCGCAGGCGGCCTTCGGGATGAAGGTTGTGTATTACAATCTCGTTGACGTGCCGGACGCTGCGTTGGAGGGGATCGAGGCCACCCGTCTCGACACCATCGAGGCGGTTCTCGAGGCGGCGGACGTGGTGTCCCTGCATGTGCCCGGCGGCGGCGACAACACCCATCTGATGAATGCCGAGCGGCTGGCGCTGATCGGTCCCCGCGGCATGCTGATCAACACCGCCCGGGGCGACGTGATCGACCAGGAGGCCCTGATCGCGGCGCTTCAGTCGGGCAAGATCGCGGGCGCCGGTCTCGACGTGTTCGAGGGCGAGCCCAAGGTGCCTCAGGCCTTGATCGAGATGGAGAATGTCGTGCTCCTGCCGCATCTGGGCTCGGCCACGACCGAGACGCGCGAGGACATGGGCAAGATGGTCGCCGACAATCTCGACGCGTTCTTTGCCGGACAGGATGTTCCGAACCCGGTGACCTGACACCGGGTTTCGCGAACGGCGACGCGCCGCCGGGTCCCTCCCACCCGGCGGCGCTATATTTTTGGGATGGGCTCAGGCCTGGGTCGGCACCTCCACAAGCCCGATCCCGTAAGCGCCCTGATCCGGGTCCTGCACGATCCGGCGGGTCTTGAGGCGCGCGTCCGCTTCGAGCTTGTCCCAGAAGGGCGCGACATCGATCGAGGGGTCGTCCTCGTTCGGAAGGATGTCATGGAGCCCCGCGATCCCGCCGGGACGCAGGAGCGGCGTGTAGAGTTCGTAATCGGTCTTCACCCCGGCATAGGAGTGGTCCGCGTCGATGAAGATCAGATCCGCCGGTCCACCGAGCGCATCGCGGACCCGGTCGCGGGTGTCGGGATCATGCGAATTGCCGCGCAGGAGATGCAGCGTCTGCCCGGGAAGCGCGAAATCCTGGTAGAACGGCATCTTCCACTTGGGATAGCCGCCGCCGTTGCGGCCATAGGGCAGGTCGACACTGACGATGGTCGCGTCGGGCGCGGCGAAGCGGCAGAGCAGCATCAGCGTGCCGCCCCGAGCCGTGCCGATCTCGACCAGCCGCTTGGGGCGGGTCTCGGCGACGACCTCGATCAGACCGGCCAACTCGTCGAGAAGCTGCATCGGGCGAATGGCCCGGCCGATCGAGCCCTCCAGCACGGCCTCTGCCGCATCGCGCGGATCGGACGGCAGCTCGCCCGCTGCCAGCGCGTCCTGGGTCGCGGTCATGTAGTAGCGATCCTGTGCGTTGTGGGCGGTCAGCCAAGCGGTGGTCGCGGCCTTGGTCACTGTCGGATACCGGCGATCCCGTTCCCAGGTGCGGACTTGTTGCTTCATCATATGCAGCACGGCGCGTCTCCCACTTTTGTCTTGGGGAGCGTCCACTGGAAGAAGGGCCAAAAATGGAAGCGATCATGGTCGTTTTGGGGCGGAGCCGCCAATCGAACTGCGCGCTGTGGGGGAAGAGCCAGTACGAGGCAGGGTCACCAGTTGACAGCTGTCAACCCTGAGATGAGTGCCGCCGCTTGGGCGGCACTCGTGCGGTCATTCGGAGACGATCTTCGGCGCGCCCGTCGCCATGTCGGTGGCCCTGTAGGTCTTCTTGGCCTCCTTCCAGGCGCCGAAGCCGCCGTCGAGATCGGCGATCACGTCGAACCCGGCCTCGAGCGCGAGCTTGGCCATCTTCTCGGACCGGAGCCCGCCGGCGCAGTGCAGGACGATGCGCTTGCCGTCCTGGGTGGGCAGCTTCTTCGGGTCGAAGAAGGCCAGCGGCATGTTAAGCGCGCCGGGGATCGCCTCGAACCCGTATTCAAGCGGCATCCGCACGTCGATCAGCACGATCTCGTTGGCCTCGAGCGCGCTGGCGACCTCGTCGACGCTCCAGCGTTCGAAGGTCTTTCCGTTCACATCCACGGTTTTCATGACTGAGCCTTTCAGAACCGGTTGGCAGGTATCTTGAAATAAGCGCGCCCGTCGCTCTCGGGTTCCGGAAGCCGTCCGCCCCTGAGGTTGACCTGCAGCGCGTGCAGCATCCGGTCGGGCAGGTCGAGCGTGGCGTCGCGCTCGTCGCGGATCTTGCGGAACGCCTCTTTCGAGGTACCGCCGCCGAGATGCTTGTTGTGGGCCTTGTGCTCGGCCACGGTCGCTTCCCAGGCCGGATCGGTGCGCTCGCCCACGGGCGGATAATCGTGGCCAACGAAGAGCCGCGTCTCCTCGGGCAGGTCGAGGATCGCCATCAGGCTGTCGTAGAGCTCGGCCGAGGAGCCGCCGGGGAAGTCGGCGCGGGAGGTGCCGCTGTCCACATGCATGAAGGTATCGTGTACGAAGGCCGCGTCGCCCGCGACATAGGTGATCGAGCCCAGCGTGTGACCCGGAGAGAGCATCACCCGGACATCGATCTCGCCGACCTTGAAGGTCTCGCCCTCGGCGAAGAGCCGGTCGAAATTCTTGTCGGCATCGAAAGCGTCGGGAAGGTTGTAGATCTCGCGCCAGAGCACGGCGATGTCGCGCACCTTCTCGCCGATGGCGTTGGGCGCGCCGGTCTGCTCTTTCAGCCAGGCCGAGGCCATCATGTGATCGGCATGGGGATGGGTGTCGAGGACCCATGTGACGCTCAGGCCCTGGTCGCGCACGAAGTCGAGGACCTCCTGGGCGCTGTCGGTGCGGGTCCGGCCATGCGCCGGGTCGAAATCGAGGACGATGTCGATCAGCGCGGCCTCCTTGGTCGCCGGATCGGCGAGCACATACATGATCGAGCCGCTGGCCTCGTCGTAGAACCCGGTCACTTCGGGGCTGCCGGGGCCGGTGGAGGGGCTGGTCTTGGTAAACATCGGGACGCTCCGTGGTTCGGAATTTTGTATTCAAATAATGGAATATGATGGCGCGTCAAGGGCTCGGGTGAAAGAGCGAAAAGACACCGGCTGGACGGTGAGGATTTCACTTGGACGACTCGCGCCGTGCCTGCTAGGTCTTGTGGCATGACCACACACAGCCGCAATATCGGGGCCGAAGGCCGACCCGTGATCCGCCAGCTCGACGAGGCGGCGATCAATCGTATCGCCGCGGGCGAGGTGGTCGAGCGGCCTGCCTCGGCGGTCAAGGAACTGGTCGAGAACGCTATCGACGCGGGCGCGCGCCGTGTCACGGTCGAGATCGCGCATGGCGGCAAGACGCTGATCCGGGTCATCGATGACGGCTGCGGTATGGCGCCCGAGGACCTGCCTCTGGCGCTGTCGCGGCACGCCACCTCGAAGATCGACGGCAGCGATCTTCTGAACATCCACAGCTTCGGTTTCCGGGGCGAGGCGCTGCCGTCCCTGGGGGCCGTCGGGCGCCTGACGATCCAGAGCCGGGCGGCCGGGTTCGACGGGGTCGAGATCGCCGTCGCGGGCGGGCGCATGAGCGAGGTGAAGCCCGCCGCGCTGCGCCCCGGCACCATCGTCACGCTGCGCGATCTCTTCTTCGCCACGCCCGCGCGGCTCAAGTTCATGCGCTCGGACCGGGCCGAGACCCAGGCCGTGGGCGAGGTGATCCGGCGGCTGGCGATGGCGGAGCCGTCGGTGGGGTTCACGCTGCGCGATGTCTCGGGGGGCGGCGAGGGGCGCGTGACCTTCCGCGCCGATGCGGTGAGCGGCGATCTCTTCGATGCGCTGCGCGCGCGGCTGGCGCAGGTGCTGGGCGCCGAGTTTACCGAGAACGCCTGCCGGATCGACGCCGAGCGCGAGGGCGTGCGGCTGACCGGCTACGCGGCGCTGCCGACCTATTCGCGCGGCTCGAGCGTGGCGCAGCATCTCTTCGTCAAAGGACGTCCGGTGCGCGACAAGCTCTTTCTCGGGGCGCTGCGGGGAGCCTACCAGGATTTCCTCAGCCGCGACCGGCACCCGGCGGTGGCGCTGTTTCTCGACTGTGATCCCGAGCGGGTCGATGTGAACGTGCATCCGGCGAAAAGCGAGGTGCGGTTCCGCGATGCGGGTGCGGTGCGCGGGCTCATCGTCACGGCGCTGCGCCACGCGCTGGCCGAGGCCGGGCACCGCGCGTCGAGCACCGTGTCGCAGGCGGCGCTGGGCGCGATGCGGCCCGAGCCGTCGGGGCCACCGCGCGTCTACCAGATGGACCGGCCGTCGCCGGGCGCGCGGGCGGCGTCCTATGCCGCGCAGGCCCCGGGCTTTGCCGAGATGGCGCCGACCTGGTCGGGGCGCGTGGTCGAGGATGTCGCCGAGGCCGAGGAACCCGGTCCGCAGCCCGAGGCGCTGCCGCTTGGTGCGGCGCGGGGGCAGGTGCATGAGAACTACATCATCGCACAGACGGCGGACGGGATCGTCATCGTAGACCAGCACGCGGCGCATGAGCGGCTGGTCTACGAGAAGCTGAAGGCGCAGATGGCCGAGCGTGGCGTTCCGGCGCAGGCGCTGTTGATCCCGGAAATCGTCGAACTCTCGGCGGATGATCTGGGCCGCGTGCTCGAGGCGTCCGACGACCTGGCGCGGATGGGGCTGGTGATCGAGCCCTTCGGCGGCAGCGCGGTCGCGGTGCGCGAGACGCCCGCGATCCTGGGCGAGGTCAATGCCGAGCGGCTCCTGCGCGACGTGCTGGACGAGCTGTCGGAGGGCGAGAGCTCGGGGCTCGTGCAGGAGAAGATCGAGGCGATCCTGAGCCGCGTCGCCTGTCACGGCTCGATCCGCTCGGGGCGCCGGATGCGCGGCGAGGAGATGAACGCGCTTCTGCGCGAGATGGAGGCGGTGCCGCATTCTGGGCAGTGCAACCACGGGCGGCCCACTTACGTGGAGTTGAAGCTGTCGGATATCGAGCGGCTGTTCGGGCGGACATGATCGAGATCGGCTCACTGACACTGGATCTGTCGGATCCGTTGACGCAGGCCGCGCTGGCGGCGCTGGGCGTCGTTCTGCTGATCGTGATCCTCTTGATCGCGAGCCTCCGGGCCGCGGCGCGGGGGGCGCGGACCACGGCGCTTCTGGAGGATTACCTCGCGCGACTTGGTGCGGATGTGCAGGGGCTTGGGCAGGGGCAGACGCAGCTTGCGGGCTCGCTCCAGACCGTGTCGGAGACGAGCGCGCATGCGCAGATGCAGATCCTCCAGACCGTCGAGACCCGCATGGCCGAGACGCAGCGCCAGATGGCGGAGCGGCTGGCGGTCGGCCAGACCCAGATGACCGAGCATCTCGGCGTGGTTCAGGGGCAGGTTGCGGACCGGCTTGGACTGGTGCAGGGGCAGATGGCCGACCGGCTGGCGCAGGTGCAGCGGCAGATGGAAGAGCGCCTGACCGAGGTGCAGAAGCAGATGTCCGAGCGGCTGTCGGACGGGCAGCTGAAGCAGGCCCGCTCGATCACCGATCTGCAGGAGCAGGTGAAGGAGGTGCTTTCGGGGCACTCGCAGAAGACCGCGACCTCGCTCACGCAGCTCGAGGAGCGGCTCGCGGTGATCGACAAGGCGCAGGACAATATCACCAAGCTTTCGGGCGACGTGCTGTCGCTGCAGGACATCCTGTCGAACAAGCAGCGGCGGGGGATGTTCGGAGAGATCCAGCTGACCGATATCGTGTCGAAGGCGCTGCCCTCGGACAGCTACGCGCTGCAATACACACTGTCGAACGGCAAGCGCGCGGACTGCCTGATCCACCTTCCCAACCCGCCGGGACCGATCGTGATCGACGCGAAATTCCCGCTCGAGGCCTACGAGGCGCTGGCCGCGGCCGAGACCGAGGCCGACCGGGCGCGGGCGCTGCGGGACCTCGCCACGGCGGTCCGCGGGCATTTCCGGGCGATCTCGGAGAAATACATCATCGAGGGCGAGACCGCGGATTCGGCGCTGATGTTCCTGCCCTCCGAGGCGGTCTATGCCGAGCTGCACGCGCGGCTTCCGCAAGTGGTGCGCGAGGGCTTCGCCTCGCGGGTCTGGATCGTGTCGCCGACGACCTGCATGGCGACGCTGAACACGATGCGGGCGATCCTCAAGGATGCGCGGATGCGCGAGCAGGCCGGGGCGATCCGCAAGGCGCTGAAGCAGCTCCATCGAGACGTGCAGATCGTCTCCGAGCGGGCGGGCAAGCTCGAAACCCATCTCAGGCAGGCCGGAGAGGATGTCTCGGGCATCCTGACGGCGGCCGGACGTGCCGAAAAGCGGGCCGACAGGCTCGACAATTTCGATTTCGAGGAACTTGCCGCGGACCCGCCGCAGGCGGTGCCCGAGGTCTCGGTCGCCGAATAACTCCTTTCCGTCATTGCATGAAAGCGGGCAGGCTTCGGGCTTGCCACATCGGATGCGCGCGCCAGATACTGGAGTGTGACACAAAAACCGCCCCGCAGGGGAGAGCGGCGGGGGTTGAGACGGAGGAGACGTGCCATGCCGGGATACATGGAGTTCCCGGAAAACTCATTCAGCGCTGAACGAGTTTTCCGCCCAGGCTTGCACAAAACGCATAACATCTTTGCGTTGCGTTGACTTCTGCGCAACGGAACGGCGTGATATCCGCAGGTCGCGGTGCGCCCGGCCAATCGCTTGGTATTGGTCGTTTAACGCTAAACTAAAACGGTGCGCGTGACGCGCCGCGGACGAGGGAGAGGTCACATAAAATGAAAGACCAAAACGACATCGATCCTGTCGAATCGAAGGAATGGCAGGAGGCGATCGAGGACGTGATCATGCGCGACGGTCCGAACCGCGCGCATTTTCTGCTCGACAAGGCGGTGCAGCAGGCCCGCGCCGCGGGCGCGATGCTGCCCTTCTCGGCGACGACGCCCTACCAGAACACGATCTCTCCCGACGATGAGGTCGATCTGCCCGGCGACACCGAGATGGAATGGCGCATTCGCACCATCAACCGCTGGAACGCGATGGCGACCGTCGTGCGCGCGAACAAGGCCACCGACGGGATCGGCGGCCATATCGCGTCCTTCGCGTCGTCGGCCGCGCTCTACGATGTCGGTCTGAACCATTTCTGGCGCTCGCGCTCGACCATGCATGGCGGTGACCTGGTGTTCTTCCAGGGCCATGTCGTCCCGGGCATCTACGCGCGCTCCTTCATGGAGGGCCGCCTGAGCGCCGACGAGCTGACCGCGTTCCGCCACGAGGTCGAGGGCAAAGGCCTGTCCTCCTATCCGCACCCCTGGCTGATGCCGGATTACTGGCAGTTCCCGACCGTCTCGATGGGTCTCGGACCGATGTTCGCGATCTACCAGGCGCGGTTCATGAAATACCTGCACAACCGCGGGATCATCGACGCGGGCGACCGCAAGGTGTGGGCCTTCCTCGGCGATGGCGAGATGGACGAGCCCGAAAGCCTCGGCGCGATCTCCCTTGCGGCACGCGAGGGGCTCGACAACCTGATCTTCGTGGTGAACTGCAACCTGCAGCGTCTCGACGGTCCGGTGCGCGGCAACTCGAAGATCGTGCAGGAGCTCGAAGGCGCGTTCCGCGGCACCGGCTGGGACGTGATCAAGCTGCTCTGGGGCCGGGGCTGGGACGATCTGCTCGAGCGCGACGTCTCGGGCAAGCTGCGCCAGCTGATGGACGAGACCATCGACGGCGACTACCAGACCTTCAAGTCGAAGAACGGCGCCTATATCCGCGAGCATTTCTTCGGGAAATACCCCGAGACCGCGGATCTGGTGAAGGACTGGACCGACGACGAGATCTGGGCGCTGCGCCGCGGCGGCCACGATCCGAAGAAGGTCTACAACGCCTTCCTGCGCGCCTCGAAGGCCGATGGCCAGCCGACCTGTATCCTCGTCAAGACGGTGAAGGGTTACGGCATGGGCTCGGCGGGCGAGGGTCTCAACATCGCCCACCAGTCGAAGAAGATGCAGGTCGACCAGCTCAAGCAGATGCGCGACCGCTTCCGCATCCCGATCGAGGACAAGGATCTCGAGAAGGAAGTGCCGCTCGTCACGCTGAACAATGCCCAGAAGGCGTATCTCAGCGAGCGCCGCAAGGAGCTGGGCGGATCGTTCCCGGTGCGTCACCACAAGGTCGACAAGCTCGAGATTCCCGCGCTCGACAAATTCAAGAAGGAGCTCGAGAGCTCGGGCGACCGCGAGTTCTCGTCGACCATGGCCTTCGTGCGCATCCTCACCACGCTCCTGCGCGACAAGCAGATCGGCAAGCGCGTCGTTCCGATCGTCCCGGACGAGAGCCGGACCTTCGGCATGGAGGGCCTGTTCCGGTCGGTGGGTATCTACAACCCGCTCGGGCAGAACTACACGCCCGAGGACAAAGAACAGATGATGTTCTACAAGGAGTCCAAGGACGGCCAGGTGCTTCAGGAAGGCATCAACGAGGCCGGGTCGATGGCCGACTGGCTTGCTGCCGCGACGGCCTACTCGACCCACGGCGAGCCGATGATCCCGTTCTACATCTTCTACTCGATGTTCGGGTTCCAGCGGATCGGCGACATGGCCTGGGCGGCGGGCGACAGCCGGGCGCGGGGCTTCCTTCTGGGCGGCACCGCCGGACGGACCACGCTGAACGGCGAGGGTCTCCAGCACGAGGACGGGCACAGCCACATCATCTCGTCGACCGTGCCGAACTGCATCAGCTACGACCCGACCTTCAGCTACGAGGTGGCGGTGATCGTGCAGAACGGCCTGCAGCGGATGTTCGTCGATCAGGAGGATGTCTACTACTACATCACCCTGATGAACGAGAACTACCAGCACCCGGCGATGCCCACGGGCGCCGAGGAGGGGATCATCAAGGGTCTCTACCGGATGCAGAAGACCTCGAAGCCGGGCAAGAAGCACGTCAACCTGATGGGATCGGGCACGATCCTGATGCAGGCGATCAAGGCGGCCGAGATGCTGAAGGAAGATTTCGGCGTCACCTCGGACATCTGGTCGGCCACGAGCTTTACCGAACTGGCCCGCGACGGTCAGGACGCGCTCCGGCACAACCGCCTGAACCCGATGGGCGAGGAGCGGGTTCCTTACGTCACCGAGGTGATGCAGGGGGCCAAGGGTCCGGTGATCGCGGCGACGGACTACATGAAGACCTTCGCCGAACAGATCCGGGCCTTCGTTCCGAACCGCTACACCGTGCTCGGCACCGACGGGTTCGGACGCTCCGACAGCCGCGAGAACCTGCGGCGCTTCTTCGAAGTGGATGCCAACCACATCGCCGCCGCGGCGGTCGTGGACCTCTGGAAAGAGGGTGTGCTGACCGAGAAGGACGTCGAGAAGGCGCTCAAGAAATACGAGATTGACGGCGGCAAGCCGAACCCGCGCGTGAGCTGAAGACGGGACACGAGGAGACAGAAGAGATGACTACCGAAGTTAAAGTTCCCGATATCGGCGATTTCAGCGATGTGCCGGTGATCTCCGTGCTCGTCAGCGTCGGCGACACCATCGCCGAGGAAGATCCGCTGATCGAGCTGGAAAGCGACAAGGCGACGATGGAAGTTCCGTCGAGCCATGCGGGCACCGTCAAGGAGATCAAGGTCTCCGAAGGCGACAGCGTGTCCGAGGGCGACGTGATCCTGATCATCGAGGCCGATGGCGCCGGCGGCGGCTCGGACGAGGCGCCGAAGGAGGAGAAGAAGGAAGAGCCCAAGGCGGAAGAGCCGAAGGAAGAGCCCAAGTCCCAGCCCGCGCAAAGCTCGGGCGGAGGATCGGGCGCGGTCACGGACGCGGGCTTCTCGAAGGTCCATGCGAGCCCGTCGGTGCGTGCCTTCGCCCGCCGGGTCGAGGTCGACCTCGCCACAGTGAACGGATCGGGCCGCAAGGGCCGCATCCTGCGCGAGGACGTCGAGAAAGCGCTCAAGGGCCAGGCCGCTCCGGCTGGCGCGGGCGGTGGTGCCGCGGCGCAGGGTGGCATGGGCATTCCGCCGATCCCGCCGCAGGACTTCTCCAAGTTCGGTCCGGTCGAGGACGTGGACATGCCGCGGATCAAGAAGATCTCCGGCCCCGCGCTGCACCGGTCCTGGCTCAACATCCCGCATGTGACCAACCACGAGGATGCGGACATCACCGAGCTCGACAAGTACCGCAAGGAGCTCGACACCCAGGCCAAGGAAGAGGGCTACCGCGTCACGCTCCTGTCCTTCGTGATCAAGGCCTGCGTCGGTGCGCTGAAGAAGCACTGGGAGTTCAACTCGTCGATCCATCCCGATGGCGACAAGCTGATCAAGAAGAGCTTCTACAATATCGGCTTCGCCGCCGACACGCCGAACGGCCTGATGGTTCCGGTGATCAAGGATTGCGACCGCAAGGGCATCGTCGAGATCTCCAAGGACCTGATGGAGCTCTCTGCCGCCGCGCGCGATGGCAAGCTCAAGGGCGACGACATGAAGGGCGCGACCTTCACCATCTCGTCGCTCGGCGGGATCGGGGGCACCAGCTTCACGCCCATCGTGAACGCGCCCGAAGTGGCGATCCTCGGCCTGTCGCGGTCGTCGATGAAGCCGGTGTGGAACGGCTCGGAATTCGAGCCGCGCAACATCCTGCCGATGTCGCTCTCCTACGATCACCGGGCGATCGACGGCGCGCTTGCCGCGCGGTTCAACGCTCACCTGAAATACCTGCTGGCCGATGCGCGCCGGCTGATGCTGTAAAGGAGACCGAGACATGGATGTCAAAGTCCCCGATATCGGCGATTTCTCGGACGTGCCCGTCATCTCGGTGCTCGTCTCGGTCGGCGACACCATCGCCGAGGAAGATCCGCTGATCGAACTGGAAAGCGACAAGGCCACGATGGAGGTGCCGTCCTCTGCCGCGGGCAAGGTCACCGAGATCAAGGTCAAGGAAGGCGATACCGTCTCGGAAGGCGACGTGATCCTGGTGATCGAGGCCGCGGACGATGCGGGCGAGGCCAAGGATGACGCGCCCAAGGAAGAAGCCAAGAAAGACGACACCCCGGCGCCCAAAGCGGCGGAAGGGTCGAAGGCGGGCTCGGGCGATTACCATGGCGAGGTCGTGGTCCTGGGCTCCGGTCCGGGCGGTTACACCGCCGCCTTCCGCGCCGCCGATCTCGGCAAGAAGGTGATCCTGATCGAGAAATATTCGACGCTGGGTGGGGTCTGCCTGAACGTCGGATGTATCCCGTCGAAAGCGCTCCTGCACGCGTCCAAGGTCATCACCGAGACCGAGGAGATGAGCGAGCACGGCATCAGCTTCGGCAAGCCCAAGGTCGATGCCGACGGTCTGCGCGAGTGGAAGAACTCGGTCGTCGGCAAGCTGACCGGCGGCCTCGCTGGCATGGCCAAGCAGCGCAAGGTCACGGTGGTCGAGGGCTATGGCCGCTTCACCGGCGCCAACTCGATCGAGGTCGAGACCGGCGACGGCACCAAGACCGTGACCTTCGATCAGTGCATCATCGCGGTGGGCTCGGTTCCGGTGGAATTGCCCTTCGTGCCGCATGACGACGACCGGGTGGTGGATTCCACCGGCGCGCTCGAACTGAACCCGATCCCCAAGAAGATGTGCGTCTTGGGCGGCGGGATCATCGGCTTCGAGATGGCGACGGTCTACGATGCGCTCGGCGCCGAGGTGACGGTCATCGAGATGATGGACCAGATCCTGCCCGGGGCGGACAAGGACATCGTCAAGCCGCTGCAGAAGCGGATGGAGGGGCGTCTGACCATCCATCTGAAATCCAAGGTGACCGAGGTGAAGGCCCAGAAGAACGGGCTCAAGGTCACCTGGGAGGACGACAAGGGCGAAAGCCAGAGCCAGGTCTTCGACAAGATGCTCGTGTCGGTCGGGCGCACGCCCAACGGCAAGAAGATCGACGCCGACAAGGCCGGGGTGAAGGTGACCGATCGCGGCTTCATCGAGGTCGACGAGTTCCAGAAGACTAACGTGCCGCATATCTTCGCCATCGGCGACGTGGTGGGTCAGCCGATGCTGGCGCACAAGGCGGTGCACGAGGGCAAGGTCGCGGCGGAAGTGGCCGCGGGCGAGAAGCGCGCCTTCGATGCGCGGGTGATCCCCTCGGTCGCCTATACCGATCCCGAGGTCGCGTGGTGCGGTGTCACCGAGGCGCAGGCCAGGGAGAAGGGTCTGAAGATCGAGAAGGGGGTGTTCCCCTGGGCCGCATCCGGCCGGGCGCTGTCGAACGGGCGCTCGGAAGGGATGACCAAGCTGATCTTCGATCCCGAGGACGACCGGGTGATCGGCGGGGCCATCGTCGGCACCAATGCGGGCGACCTGATCTCGGAAGTGGCGCTGGCCATCGAGATGGGGGCGGATGCGGTCGATCTCGGCCACACGATTCACCCGCATCCGACATTGTCTGAGACGGTGAACTTCGCCGCCGAGATGTTCGAGGGCACGATCACCGATCTCGTGCCGCCGAAGAAGAAAAAGAAGTGATCGCGGAACCGGGGCGTCTACGGAGCGCCCCGGTTTCCGAACCGGAAACCGCGCGAAATCCGGTTCGGATTTCGTGCGGATTTTCATTTGAAAATCCGCCTGCGCCGCGCTTTCGCGACGGCTCCGGGCGTGGCAAGCTCGCCGGATGGGCCGCCCCTTCGATCCGCACCTTCTGCTGACTGCGCCGCTGATGGCCGTGCTCTCGACCGTCTCCGAGACGGGCGCGCCGCGGAACGCGCCGGTCTGGTATGCCTGGGAGGAGGACGCGCTCTGGATGCTCAGCCATGACGGCGCAAGCTCGCTCCGCCGGATCGCGGCCAACGCAGAGGTCTCTGTCGAGATCCTCGACTATGACAACGGCGCGGGCCGGTTGCGTCACTTGGGCCTGCGCGGCCAAGCCGAGATCCATCCCATGGACCCCCCGTTCTTCCGTCGTCTCCTCGCCCGGTATCTCGGGCCCGAGCCGACCTGGAACCGCTGGTTCATCGAGACCGTGGCCCGGATCGACGACCCGGACGGGCGGCTGATCCGGCTCGTGCCGTCGAGCGTCTTCACCAATGACGTGTCCCATTTCCGGACGGGCCCGGCCTTTGCCACCGGCGAAGACGGGTAGTGGGCTGTCCTTTTGCCGCGTTGCTCGACCGCCCCCGCGCTTTAACTCTCTGGGCGGACAGGGCTCATCGGATGTTACAAACTGCTCACGAGGTCGTTTGAGACTTTTGACTGTCGCGCTCCGTGTCTGCCCCATATCAGCGCTTGTCACATACCCGGAGACCGCACCACATGCCTTTCGAGCCCCTCACGTCTGGACCCCGCAGCATTGCCGTCGTGGGAGGCGGTATTTCGGGTCTGGGCGCTGCGCATTACCTGGCCGACGATCACCGCGTGACACTCTTCGAGGCCGAGCCGCGTCTCGGTGGCCATGCCCGGACGGTGATGGCCGGGAAGACCGGCGATCAGCCGGTGGATACCGGCTTCATCGTGTTCAACTACGCCAACTACCCGCAGCTCGCGAAGATGTTCGCGCGGCTCGACGTGCCGGTGGTGCCCTCGGACATGAGCTTCTCCGCGAGCCTGCGCGGGGGCGAGATGGAATACGGGCTGAAGACGCTCGGCGCGCTCTTCGCGCAGAAGCGCAACATGCTCAATCCGCGGTTCCTGGGCATGGTGCGGGACATCTTCAAGTTCAACGCCAAGGCCGTCGACCAGGCGCGCGACCGCACCCAGTCCTTGGGCGATTTCCTGACCGCGATGCGGATGGGCGACTGGTTCCGCGACTATTACCTTCTGCCGCTCTCGGGCGCGATCTGGTCCACGCCGGTCGAGAAGATCCTCGATTTTCCCGCCTGGGCGCTGATCCAGTTCTTCGAGAACCACGCGCTTCTGCACCATTCCGGGCAGCACCAGTGGCACACGGTCAAGGGCGGCTCGGTGCAGTATGTCGAGCGGCTCGTGGCCGATCTCGCGCGGCGGGGCGCGGTGCTGCACACCCATGCGCCGGTCGATGCGATCCGTCGACTGCCCGAGGGCGGGGTCGAACTGAAGCGGCGCGGCGGATGCTGGGAGCGGTTCGACGACGTGATCCTCGCCACCCATTCCGATGACAGCCTTGCGCTCCTTGCCGATCCCTCGCCGCAGGAGGCGCGGAGCCTGAGCGGGGTGCGATACCAGCCCAACCGCATCGTCCTGCATGCCGACGAGCGGATGATGCCGCGCCGCCGGGTCTGCTGGTCGTCGTGGAACTACACCGAGGACCGGGTGCGGGCGATGAACTCCATCGATCTGACCTACTGGATGAACTGCCTCCAGCCGATCCCCGAGGACGATCCGATGTTCGTGACGCTGAACTCCACCCGTCCGATCCGCGAGGAGCTGATCTATGACGAGGTCACGCTGCGCCATCCGGTCTACGATCTCGAGGCGCTGACCGCGCAGGAGGAGATGCGGGCGCTGAACGGCGCGCGCAACACCTGGTATTGCGGCGCCTGGATGAAGAACGGCTTCCACGAGGACGGGCTGTCGAGCGCGCTCGACGTGGCCGAGGCCATCGCGTCGCGGGACCGGGTGGTCGCGGCTGCATGAGCGGCGTCGAGCATATCGAGGGCTGGACCTGGCACGGGCGGAAGGGCGCGATCCGGAACACGTTCCGCTACCGGGTCGACTACCTCCTGCTCGATCCCGAGAGCGACGCGGGCGCTCCGCTGTTCGCGCGGAACCGGCGCGGCATCCTGAGCCTGCAGGACCGCGATCACGGCGGCCCGCCGGGGCAGGGGCGCGGGGCGGCCTGGGCGCGCGAGGTGCTCGCCGCGCATCAGCTGCGCGCCGACGGGGCGCTTCTGCTTCTGGCGCAGCCGCGGGTCTGGGGCCATGTCTTCAACCCGGTCAGCTTCTGGCTCGCCCATGATGGCGACGGCGCCCTGGTCGCGGTCATCGCCGAGGTCACCAACACCTTCGGCGACCGCCATTCCTACCTCGCCGCGCGCGCCGACGGCGCGCCGATCACGCCCGAGGATCGTCTCGGCGCGCAGAAGATCTTCCATGTCTCGCCGTTCCAGCCGGTGGCGGGCGATTACGGCTTCAATTTCGACATCCGCCCGGACCGGATCTCGATCCGGATCGATTTCGGAGCGGGCGAGGACGGGGTGGTGGCGACGCTGACGGGGCCTCGGCGGCCCTTGTCGATGGGCTCGGCGCTCCGCGCGCTGGCGCGGCGGCCCTTCGGGTCGCGGCGGGTGCTGGCGCTGATCCACTGGCAGGCGCTGAAGCTCTGGTGGAAAGGCGCGCAATACCGCATCCGACCCGAGCCCCCGGCGCACGACGTCTCGCGATGAGCGCGCGCCCGGCGCATCTCGGCGGATACGCGGCCTTCGCCGCCGTGCTCTCTGCCGCCGGGCTGCCCATTTATATCCACGCACCGAAATTCTACGCCGACAGCTACGGTGTCGGACTGGCGGCACTGGGATCGGTGCTGTTCGGGCTGAGGCTTCTCGATCTCGTGCAGGATCCGGCTTTCGGCTGGCTGACGGAGCGGCTTCGCGCGGTGCGGGGGATCGCGGTCGGCGTCGCGGTCGCGGTCATGGCGCTCGGCATGATCGGGCTGTTCGCGGTCACACCGCCCGTGGCGCCGATCCTGTGGTTCGCGCTGACGCTGACGGCGGTGTTCTCGGCCTTCTCCTTTCTGACGATCACCTTCTATGCGCGCGGCGTTGCCAAGGCCGAGACGCTGGGAGAAGCCGGGCATCTCAAGCTGGCGCGCTGGCGCGAGACGGGGGGGCTTCTGGGGGTCTGCGTCGCGGCGGTGCTGCCAACGGCCTTTGCCGCGCTGGCGCTGCCCGAGTTCGCGGGCTTCGCGCTGGTCTTCGCGCTGGCCTGCGTCACGGCCTGGGCGCTGATGCGCCGGGAATGGGCGGGGGATGTGAGCCTCGGGCGGGCGGGCTTCAAGGTGGTCCTGTCGGACCGAATCACGCGGCGGTTGCTTCTGGTCGCTCTGGCCAATGCCGCACCGGTCGCGGTGACCTCGACGCTCTTTCTGTTCTTCGTCGACGCGCGGCTCGATGCGCCGGGATGGGAGGGGCCGTTCCTGCTCCTGTTCTTCCTCGCCGCCGCCGCCGCAGCGCCGGGATGGGGGCACCTGGCCGAGCGGGTGGGGCCGAAACGGGCGCTCCTGATGGGCATGGTGCTGTCGATCGCGGCCTTTTCCGGAGCCTTGGCGCTGGGTTCGGGCGATGTCTGGTGGTTCGCGCTGGTCTGCGTCGCCTCGGGTGCGGCGCTCGGGGCGGACATGACGCTGTTGCCTGCGATCTTCGCGGAGCGGATGGAGAAGATCGCGCCGTCGGGGTCCGAGGGATTTTCCCTTTGGTCATTCGCCCAGAAGTTTACGCTGGCTTTTGCTGCGGTTGCACTACTTCCCCTGTTGGAAGCGGCGGGCTTCCGCACGGCTGGTGAGAATTCGGCGCGAGCGCTCTGGGCGTTGTCCCTGCTCTACGCGTTGGTCCCTTGTTTTCTCAAGCTGGCGGCTCTGGCCCTGTTGGCGCGCACGGAGCTGGAAGGGTCTTGAGATGAGCATGCAGGTCGCTCTCGCATTCGGAGCTTTGCTCATGCTTGCGCTGTTCCGGCTCTTCGAGCGGGTGAACGGCTTCCGCGCGCAGCGGCCCTCGGATTACACCGACACGCAGCCTGCCTTCGAGCTGAAGCAGCATCTGAACGGCCCGATGATCTGCGAGGGCGCGATCTACGGCCCGCGCGGGCGGGTGACGTCGCGCTTCGTGGGGCATTTCCAGATCGACTGGGACGGCGACGCCGGCGTGATGCGCGAGCGGTTCGAGTACGATTCCGGCGAGGTGCAGCACCGGGCGTGGAACCTGACGCTGAAGCCCGGCGGGCAGATCGAAGCGCGGGCCGACGATGTGAAAGGCGTGGGGCGCGGGCAGGTGCGCGGGGCGACGGCGTTTTTGCGCTACCGGCTGCGGCTTCCGGCCGAGGCGGGGGGGTATGTCCTGTCGGCGGAAGATTGGATGTATCTCGCGCCGAATGGAACCATCGTGAATCGCAGCCAGTTTCGAAAATACGGACTTTTGGTCGCCGAACTGGTCGCGACGATGCGGCCCAAGGAGGATGCGTGAAACAGTGGAACGGCAAACGGTACTGGCTCGTCGGGGCAAGTGCGGGTCTCGGGGCGGCTCTGGCGGAGGTGATGAGCCGCTCGGGCGTGCAGCTTGTGCTTTCGGCGCGGGACGAGGACGCGCTGCGCGAGCTGGCCGGCAAGCTTCCAGGCCGGGCCGATGTGCTGCCGCTCGATGTGACGGATGCCGAGGCCTGCGCCGCTGCGGTCGAGCAGGCGGGCGACGTGGACGGGATCGTGTTCCTGGCGGGGGTCTACTGGCCCTTCGGTGCCGATGAGTGGGATGCGGAGAAGGCCAACATGATGGCCGACGTGAATTTCACCGGGGCGATGCGGATGATGGGCGCGATCGTGCCCAAGTTCGTCGACCGCGACCGCGGGCATATCGTGCTGACGGGCTCGCTCTCGGGGTATCGCGGGTTGCCGGGGTCGGTGGCCTACTCGTCCTCCAAGGCGGGAGTGATGGCGCTGGCAGAGTGCATGCATTGCGACCTGCGCAAGACCGGCGTGCAGGTGCAGCTGGTGAACCCGGGCTTCGTGAAGACACGGCTCACCGACAAGAACGATTTCAAGATGCCCGCGATCATGGAGCCGGAAGCGGCGGCGCGGATCATCTTCGAGCATATGGGCAGCGACGCGTTTTCGCGCGCCTTCCCGTTCTGGTTCTCGCTTGTCTTCCGGCTGGGGCAGTTCCTGCCGAGCGGGCTCTATTACCGGCTCTTTTTCTGACGTCCTCCGCGCCCGATTGAGGCAGGTCAAGGCGCGGATGGGCCGCTCCGGCGCAAGGTCGCTTCAGACCTATTCGGAGACGGCAGGATGGACGAGATCAACATCACCCAGGTGGCGCAGGTCATCCTGATGGCGCATGAGCTGGGCCGCGCGGAGCCGGAACTGCGCGGCTTCATCGAGGGGATGAGCCAGGACGATCAGGCCGCGCTCGTCGCGATCATGTGGATCGGGCGCGGCAGTTTCGATGCCGAGGATTGGGACGAGGCGCTCGCCACCGCGCGCGAAGAGGCGACGACGCCGACCGCCGACTACCTGATCGGCACGCCGCATGTGGCCGATCACCTCGAGGCCGGGGCCGAGGCGCTGGGCTTGCCGATTGCCGATGCCGAAGAGGATATCCTCTGATCAGCGCAGCGCGCGCCCCTTGAGGATCGCGTCGGGACCGAAGCGCTCGCGGATCGCATCCGTCGCGCGCTCGGCCTCGCCGCGCCTCGCCGCGCCAGGGTCCAGGAGGTCCGGCGCGCGGTCGGCCATGCCCTCGGGACAGAGATCCGAGAGGCCCACGCCCAGAAGGCGGTAGGGTCCGAGATCGCCGACCTGGTCGAAAAGCCCGCGCGCGGTGCGATAGAGCTGGTCGGCCAGAAGCGTCGGATCGCGCAGCGCAATGCGGCGGGTCACCAGCGCGAAATTGGCGCGCTTGAGCTTCAGCGTCACCACCCGGCCCGCGAGACCCTTGGCCTTGGCGCGGTCCGAGACCTTTTCGGCCATGCGCCAGAGATGCCCGTCGAGGATGTCGGCGTCGGCGGTGTCCTCGTGGAAGGTGGTCTCGTTCGAGATCGATTTCATCGGCGTATGGGCCGAGACGCGGCGGCGGTCCTCGCCGCGCGCAAGATGCCAGAGGCGGTGGCCCATCGACCCGAAGCGGGCCTTGAGATCGCGCAGCTCCCAGCGCAGGAGATCGTCGAAGGTGCGGATCCCGGCGCGGTCGAGACTGTCCTGCGCCGCGGCGCCGACGCCCCAGATCAGCCGCACGGGCTTGGGGCGCAGAAAGCTTTGCGTCTCGGCCGCGCCGATCACGGAAAATCCGTGCGGCTTGTCGAGATCGGACGCAATCTTGGCCAGGAACTTGTTGTGGCTGAGCCCGATGGAGCCGGTGACGCCCAGCTCGTCCTTCATGCGCTTCACCAGCCCCGCGAGCATCACCGCGGGCGGCGCGCCATGCAGGCGACGGGTGCCGGTCAGGTCGAGAAACGCCTCGTCCAGCGACAGGGGTTCGATCGAGGGGGTCAGCTCTTCCATCATCGACCGGATGATCCGCGAGACCTCGGCGTACAGCGCCATGCGCGGCTTGATGATCACCGCGTCCGGGCAGAGCTTCAGCGCCTGAAACATCGGCATGGCCGAGCGCACGCCCCGGATGCGGGCGATGTAGCAGGCGGTCGAGACCACGCCCCTCCGCCCGCCGCCGATGATCACCGGCTTGTCGGCCAGCTCGGGCCGGTCGCGCTTTTCGACGCTGGCGTAGAAGGCGTCGCAATCCATATGCGCGATCGACAGGTCCCAGAGCTCGTCATGCCGGGTGACGCGCGGGCTTCGGCAGGCCGGGCAGCGGTCGCCGGCGTCGAATTGCGTCAGGCAGGAGCGGCAGAGGGCGGGCATGGAGATCGCGGATCGGGGCTGGTATGCGCCATCATAGGATGTCGCCGAGCCGGAGGGAACAGAGCGTGATCGAGGGGCCGTTTCGCGGCGTGAAGCTGATCCTGTTTCTCGGCGGCGCGCTTCTGGTCCTGCGGCGCGACCCCAACCCTAGGATCCCCTGGCCCGGGCGGCTCGATTTTCCGGGCGGCCTGATCGACCCGGGCGAGACGCCGCTTGAGGCTGTATTGCGCGAGACCCGCGAGGAGACCGGGTTGGTTCTGGCGCCCGAAAGCCTGCGGGTGATCTGCCGCCACGCCGCCGCCGCGGGTCCCGATGTCTTCTACGCCGCGCATGAGCCCCTGGCGCGGATACGCGCGCTGCGGATGGGGGATGAGGGGACGGGCTGGGCGATCATGCGCCCCGAGACCTACGCGACCGGGCCGAACACGATCCCGCATTTTGCCGAGGTTCTGCGCGTCTATCTGGAGCTTGGTCCTGAATAAGAGCCGGGGCCCGTCGGCTAGTGACGGGCCCCGGCAAAGAGGTCTCTACAGGGACAGGGACAAGACCTCTCGGGGAAGTGTCATCGCTTGAACGCGGCTCAGGCCGCGCGGTTCCCAAAGAATCCGAAAAAAATATCAATTAGTCCGTTTCGCCGTTCGGGCGGCTCGGCCGGCGCCGCGGCGATGCGGGATTTCATCGCTCCGGGCCGGTCGAGCGCGGCGCGTCCTTCGGCGATCAGACCGGCTTCGACCATGTCGGTGGGTAGATCGACGGGTGCCTTGAGCCGGGTCGGCACGCGGACGCGGCCCATGTCGGTGTCGAATGTCAGGATGGCCTCGAAGGCCTCTTCGGCGGCGTTGTAGAGCGCGGGGCTCAGGGTCTGGGACTGCATCGGTGCCTCATCAGTGAGATCGGTTCTTGTCTCACTAACGCCGCATCCTGTGGATAAGTTTCATTCGATGCTTGACCGTCGGCGGATCTTGCGCCTCAGGGCAGCTCGTCCAGCACCGCGCGCGCCGCGTCACGGGGGCTCGGCGCCTGCCAGATCGGACGGCCGACCACGATGTGATCGGCACCGGCCCGAAGCGCGTCTCCGGGCGTCGCGATCCGCTTCTGATCGCCCTTGGCCGCGCCCGCGGGCCGCACGCCCGGTGTGACGATCAGCTTGCCCTGGGCTTCGGGCAGGGCGCGGATCGCCGCGGCTTCCTGCGGCGAGGCGATGACGCCGTCGGCCCCGGCGGCCAGCGCGCGCTGGGCGCGCTCGGTCACCAGATCGGCGACATCTCCGGCCCGCATCATCCCGTCATCCAGATCGCCCCGGTCGAGCGAGGTCAGGATGGTGACGGCGAGTATCCTGGTGTCGCGGCCCGCCGCGCCTTCGCGCGCAGCGCGGACCACGTGCGGATCGCCATGCACGGTCAGGAAGTCGATGTCGAACTGGCAGAGCCCGCGCACTGCCGCTTCGACCGTGGCGCCGATGTCGAAGAGCTTCATGTCGAGGAAAATGCGCTTGCCGTGCTCCTGCTTCAGCTCGTTGGCCAGCGCCAGCCCGCCTCCGGTCAGCATGCCGAGGCCGATCTTGTAGAAGGACACGGCGTCGCCCAGCGTCTCGGCCAGTTTCAGCCCGGTCAGGGCGTCGGGAACGTCGAGCGCGACGATAAGACGGTCATCGGCCATGGGGTCTCCTTGGGTCTGCGGCGCGGTTGCGGGCGTCGTGACAGCCGCCTACGCGAAATCGGGAACGCTTTCCAGTGATGGGAGGTTGTCTCTCAGACCCACGGCTCGGCCTCGGCCAGGCGAAGGCAATCGCGGAGATTCACATGGCAGACGACACCCCCGAAACCGGCACCACCAATGGCCGTCCCAGCGAACCGCGCCCGAAGGGCAAATCGGCGCGCAGTCCGGGGAGTGTCTTCCCGCTGATCCTGGGGTCGGGCGTCGCGACGGTCGCCCTGATTTCGGCGGTGATCGCGCTTTCGGGCGGCGACGGGCATAGCGGCGAGGACGAGGCCGAAACCGAGACCACGGCAATGGCCGAGAGCGAGTCGTCGGGCGACGGCCAAAGCGCCGAGGCGGAAGAGAGCGCCGATAGCGGCGAGGCATCTGACGCGGAGAGCGGCGGCGAGGGTGAGGCGTCTGCCAAGACTTCGGACTCCGAGGGCGACGGTGGGGAGGCTTCGGCCGAAAACTCGGAGTCCGAGGACGATGGCGGCGACGCGGCCGCCGAAGGCGACAGTGCCGAGGGCACTGGCGAAGGCGAGGCCTCGGGCGAGGCGAGCGCCGAGGACAGCGGCAGCGAGACCGACGGCGACGCTGCCGAAGGTGGCGCAGAGACCGAGGGCGAGAGCGCGGTGTCCGGCGAAGCGGAAGCGTCCGATGCGGCCAGCGCAGACGCCAACAGTGAGAGTTCGGAGAGCGATGCTGCCGAAGGTGGCGAGGCCGCTGAAGGCGACGCGGCGTCGGGCGACGGCTCCGAGACCGAGGGCGCCGCTGCGGATAGTTCCGAGGGTAGCTCCGAGACCGGCGGTGATGCCGAGGGGTCGGATACGAGCGAGGGTGGCTCGGATGGGGCGTCCTCTGACGAGGCGTCTGGCGATCAGGCGTCCGCCGAGGCGGAAAGCGACTCCTCCGAGGCAGAGGGCAACAGCGAGACCAGCGAGGCGTCTGCGGAATCGGACAGCGGCAGCGCGGAAGGTAGTGAGAGCTCCGAGAGTGCCGAGGGTTCGGAGAGCGAAGAACAGCAGGCCGCGTCGTCTGAGACCGAAGGGTCGGCAGATGCCGGGGCCACGTCCGACAGCGCGTCCGAAGGTGGTGAGAGTGAAGCCGCCTCTGCAGAGAGCGACGGATCAGACAGCGCCGAGGCGGAGTCCGATAGCTCTGACGCCGAGGCGCAAGAGAGCGCGTCCTCCGAAGGTGAAAGCTCGGGCGAGACCGAGAGTGCCTCTGACGGGTCGTCCGAGAGCGCTGAAGGCGAGACCGAATCCGCGGAGAGCGAGAGCGCGGACGCATCCTCTTCCGAGGGCGAGACGTCTTCCGAGAGCGATACGGAAAGCGCTGATGCAGCGAGCGGCGAGACCGGCTCGACCGACAGCGGCGAGACGGCTGAAGCCGAGACTTCGGCGGACGGCGAGGCGGAGGCTAGCGCATCGTCGAGCGAGGGCGACGCGGCTTCGAGCGAAAGCGCTGACAGCGCCGAAGCCGATGCCGAGGCCTCGAGCGACGGCGAAGCACAGACCGACACGGCCGAGGGCGAAAGCGCGTCCGAGAGTGACGGCGCGACCGAGACTGCCGAAGGCGAAAGCGCTGCGGCCAGCGACGAAGCGAGTGCATCGGCTGACGGTAGCTCGGAGGGGTCTGACAGCTCCGAGACCGAAAGCGCTGACGCGGCCGGTGGCGGCGAGGCCGAGAGCGATCCGACCGACGAGGCGCTGAGCCAAGCGCAGGCCGATGCCGAAGCGGCCGCGGAGCGTGCTGCTGCCGCCGAGGCGGAGGCTCAGGACGCGGTCAAGGCGGCGCAGGCGGCTGAAGAGGCGGCCCTGGCGGCGGAAGCGGAGCGTCAGCAGGCGCTCTCCGACGCCGCGAGCGCTGCGCTCGAAGCGACGCAGGAGGCCGCCGAGCAGGCGCGGGCCGCTGCGGAGGCCGCGCGGGCTGCGGCCGAGGCGGCTGCCGAGATCGCCGAACGGCTCAAGGCCAGCGGCAACTGAGACGTCGCACCGACCTGAAACACGGCGCGCTCCCGACCCGGGGGCGCGCCTTTTTCATGGGTCCTGCGCTTGCATCACGGGCGCGTGATCCCCATTTCCAAGCCGAGGCTTCGCAAGAGATGTGCTGCAGGATGCGGGCATCCGGGACGGAGCGCTTGCTATAAGGAGAACCCCATGAACTTGGAGAAGTTCACGGAGCGGTCGCGCGGCTTCATTCAGGCCGCACAGACCATCGCGATGCGCGAGAGCCATCAGCGCCTGTCGCCCGAACACCTGCTCAAGGCGCTTCTCGATGACGACCAGGGCCTTGCGTCGAATCTGATCACCCGCGCCGGTGGCGCGCCCGAGCGCGTGCGCCAGGCGCTCGACATGCGCATGGCGAAGATCCCCAAAGTGTCCGGCGATGCCGGGCAGGTCTATCTCGATCAGGGGACGGGCAAGATCCTCGACGAGGCCGAGACGATCGCCAAGAAGGCAGGCGACAGTTTCGTGCCGGTCGAACGCATCCTCATGGCGCTGGCCATGGTCAAATCCGGGGCCCGCGAGGCGCTGGAGGCCGGGGCGGTGACCGCGCAGGGTCTGAACGCCGCGATCAACGACATCCGCAAGGGCCGGACCGCCGACAGCGCGTCGGCGGAAGAGGGCTATGACGCGCTGAAGAAATACGCGCTCGACCTGACCGAGCGGGCCGAGGAGGGCAAGATCGACCCGATCATCGGGCGCGACGACGAGATCCGCCGCGCGATGCAGGTGCTGTCGCGCCGGACCAAGAACAACCCGGTGCTGATCGGTGAGCCCGGCGTCGGCAAGACCGCCATCGCCGAGGGGCTCGCGCTCAGGATCGTCAATGGCGACGTGCCCGAGAGCCTGCGCAACAAGCGGCTCCTGGCGCTCGACATGGGCGCGCTGATCGCGGGCGCGAAGTATCGCGGCGAGTTCGAGGAGCGCCTGAAGGCCATCCTGAAGGAGGTCGAGGCCGCTGCGGGCGAGATCATCCTCTTCATCGACGAGATGCACACGCTTGTCGGCGCGGGCAAGGCGGACGGGGCGATGGATGCCTCGAACCTCCTGAAACCGGCGCTGGCGCGGGGCGAGCTGCACTGCGTGGGCGCGACGACGCTCGACGAGTATCGCAAGCATGTCGAGAAGGACGCGGCGCTCGCGCGGCGGTTCCAGCCGGTCATGGTGCAGGAGCCGACCGAGGAGGACACGATCTCGATCCTGCGGGGCATCAAGGAGAAATACGAGCTGCACCATGGCGTGCGGATCTCGGACAGCGCCCTTGTCGCCGCGGCCCAGCTCAGCCACCGCTACATCACCGACCGCTTTCTGCCGGACAAGGCCATCGACCTGATGGACGAGGCGGCGTCGCGGCTGAGGATGGAAGTGGACAGCAAGCCCGAGGAGCTCGATCAGCTCGACCGCCAGATCCTGCAGCTGCAGATCGAGGCGGAGGCGCTGAAGAAAGAGGATGATGCGGCGTCCAAGGACCGGCTCGAGAAGCTCGAGAAGGAACTGGCCGACCTGCAGGAGGAAAGCCAGCAGCTGACCGCCAAGTGGCAGTCGGAGCGCGACCGCCTCGCGTCCTCGCGCGATCTGAAGGAGCAACTCGACAAGGCGCGGGCCGATCTGGAAATCGCCAAGCGGCATGGCGACCTCGCCCGTGCCGGTGAGCTGAGCTACGGGATCATCCCCGATCTGGAGAAGAAGCTCGAAGCGGCGGATGGCGATGACGGCGACGTCATGGTCGAAGAGGCCGTGCGTCCCGAGCAGATCGCCCAGGTCGTCGAGCGCTGGACTGGGATCCCCACGTCCAAGATGCTCGAGGGCGAGCGCGAGAAGCTCCTTCGGATGGAGGACGGTCTGCATAAGCGCGTGATCGGTCAGGATCAGGCGGTGCGTGCGGTCGCCAATGCGGTCCGCCGGGCGCGTGCGGGTCTGAACGACGAGAACCGGCCCCTGGGCTCGTTCCTCTTCCTCGGGCCGACGGGCGTCGGGAAGACCGAGCTGACCAAGGCGGTGGCCGAGTTCCTCTTCGACGATGACAACGCGATGGTGCGTATCGACATGTCGGAGTTCATGGAGAAGCACGCGGTGGCCCGCCTGATCGGCGCGCCTCCGGGCTATGTCGGCTATGACGAGGGCGGCGTCCTGACCGAGGCGGTGCGGCGCAGGCCTTACCAGGTCGTGCTCTTCGACGAGGTCGAGAAGGCGCATCCGGACGTGTTCAATGTCCTTCTGCAGGTGCTCGATGACGGTGTTCTGACCGACGGTCAGGGCCGGACGGTCGACTTCAAGCAGACGCTGATCGTGCTGACCTCGAACCTCGGCAGCCAGGCGCTGAGCCAGTTGCCGGAGGGCGCCGACAGCGCTCAGGCCAAGCGCGACGTGATGGACGCGGTCCGGGCGCATTTCCGGCCGGAGTTCCTGAACCGTCTCGACGAGACCATCATCTTCGACCGTCTCAAGCGGGAGAACATGGACGGGATCGTGGAGATCCAGCTGGCGCGGCTGCTCAAGCGGCTCGCGGCGCGCAAAATCCGGCTCGAGCTGGACGATGCCGCCAAGGCCTGGCTGGCCGAGGAAGGCTACGATCCGGTCTTCGGGGCGCGTCCGCTCAAGCGGGTGATCCAGCGAAGTCTGCAGGATCCGCTGGCCGAGATGCTGCTTGCGGGCGACGTGATGGACGGTGCCACGGTGCCGGTCAGCGCCGGGTCCGACGGGCTCATCATCGGCGACCGGGTTGCGGCGTCGAACCGGCCCCGGCCCGACGACGCGGTTGTGCATTAAGCCCCGACCGTGCCTTGCATGAGAGCAACGCCCGCCGCTGCGAAGCGGCGGGCGGTTTCGTCTCTGCGCCCGAGGCCGCTAGTCTGACCGGCGAAGGACAGATCCGCGGGGCAGAGAGATGGAGCTTTATTCGCCGGAGAACCCGGTCTTCTGGCATTACGCTGTCACGGCGCTTCTGGGCGTTCTCAAGGTCATGGGGCAGGGTTGGCTGACGGTCCGGGCCTTGATGTCCGAAAAGGCCGGCTTCGCGAGCCCCGAGGATCTGCGGAAAACGGCGCTCAATCCCGATCCCGATCCGACGCAGCTCGATCCGAACCCGCGTGTCGAGCGGTCGCGGCGGATGCATCACAACGATCTCGAGAACATTCCCGGGTTCTGGGTGGCCGGGGCGCTCTTCGTTCTGGCCGAGCCGCCGCTCTGGGCGGCGCTGATCTTCTACTGGGGGTTCGTGCTGGCGCGGGCGGGCCATTTCTGGGCCTACGCGACCGCCCAGATCCACGACATCCGCGCGACCTTCTACACTGTCGGCTCCATCCTCGTGATCGGGATGGCGATCTGGACGCTGGTCGTTCTTCTGGTCTGAGCATGGCTCGGGGGTCGGGGCCCGCCGCGACGGGCCCCGAGAGAGCGGGTCTTACATGCCCTCGGGCATGATCACCTGGTCGATCACGTGGATCACACCGTTCGACGCCTCGATATCGGCGGTGACGACATTGGCGCCGCCGACGGTCACGCCGCCTTCGGTCATGATGGTCACGGTCGAGCCCTCGACGGTCTCGGCCTCCATCCCGTCGGTCAGGTCGGTGGACATCACCTTACCCGGCACGACGTGATAGGTTAGGATCGCGGTGAGCTGGTCCTTGTTCTCTTCCATCAGGAGCGTGTCGAGCGTGCCCTCGGGCAGCGCCGCGAAGGCCTCGTCGGTCGGAGCGAACACGGTGAAGGGACCTTCGCCCTGAAGCGTCTCGACAAGGCCCGCGGCCTCGACCGCGGTGACGAGGGTCTCGAAGCCGTCCGCCTCCATGGCGGTGGCGACGATGTCCTTGCCCATCATTTCTTCCGAGCTGTGGCTGCCTGCGAAGGCCGGACCGGCCAGGAGCGTTGCGGCGGTGAGGGCGAGCGTGGTTCTGCGTAGCATGAAGTCTCTCCATCTTGAGGTCGGATGCCCCCCAGATGGGCGCGCCCCGGACGCGGACAATGCTCGCGCCCGAACCAAATCGCCGTGTGTCCGGATTGATGTGATCGCGCTCTGCGCTAAGCCGCGGGCGCGCCGTTCGGCCAGTGACATCGGTGTGAGCAGATGTCAGCGCCCGGGGCTCATTCCTTGCCGATGGCGTTCCGCACGATCGTGTCGAGCAGCGCCTCGACCTCTTTCATCTGGCCTTCGGGAAAGCTGCGATAGCCGATGGTCGTGACCCCGGGCGCATCGGCTCGGACCGAGACGAAGATGTTGTAGGGGCAGAAGGCGACGTTCATCGGGTCGGCCTCCATCACCTTGCGCGACAGCGCGGCCGAGCAGAAGGAGTAGACCTCGGCATGGTCGAAGATCACCACGGTCGAGCCGACATCCTCGCGCGTGCGGTCGAGCATCTCTCCGACATGGTGGATCGTGTCGACGACGAGCCCCTGGCCGAGGATCGCGTTTTCCAACCCGAAGATCACGTCGTCGAAGCTTTGGGAGCTGTCATAGCTCACGATGACAGGGGCGGCAGAGGCCGTATCCGTGGCCCCGGCCGGAGCGGCCAAAAGTGTGACCGCCACCAGGGCTAAAATGCGAGTCATGAGGCCCTCCCAAGCCCATGCCGGGTCTTTCACCGCGGATGATAGGCCGGAGCCTGTCACATAAGCAATGACTTGTCGCATGCGCGCGGCCACACCCGGCTTGACAGGAGAGGGGGTCGGACCGCAGCGTCCGGGCAAAGAATACGGGGTAGGGCAGATGGCCAAGCGCGTCGCCGTCGTCACCATGGTGTCGGACGATTACTTCTTCCTGGAGCGCTGGCTCTCCTATTACGGGGGGCTCTTCGGGCGGACCTCTCTCTATGTCGTCAATCTGGGCCGCGACGCGCGGGTGTCCAAGATGGCCGAGGGCTGCAACGTGATCGGGCTCGATTACGAGTTCGACAAGCGGTTCGACATGCTGCGCTGGCGCTTCCTCAATCACCTGGTGAACGGGCTGCGCTCTTATGTGGACATGGTGATCGTCGGCGATGTCGACGAGCTGCTGATCGTGGACCCCGATACCGGCCTCGATCTCGCCGGGTTCCTCGCCAAGCGCAGCGGCAAGCAGGTGCTGACGCCGATCGGGCTGGAGCTGGTCCACAAGGAGGATGAAGAGACCGATCCCATCGGGGACACGATCCTCGGGCCGCGTCGGCACGTGCGCTACTCGAGCTGGTTCTGCAAACCCTGCGTGGTGAGCACGACCGTCCATATCGCGCGCGGCGGCCATTACGCGGATCAGCCCGAGCTCAAGCTCTTCCGGAAGCTCTACCTCCTGCATCTAAAATACGCCGACCGCCAGGAATACGACGCGACGCGGGCGCGGCGGCATGCGCGGGTGTCGGGTCTTGCCGAGGGCGAGGACGTGAAGGCGACGATGCTCAGCGCCGATTGGTACCGCTCGGGCGACGAGCTCGGACGGCTCAATGCGCTGCCGGTGACCGAGTTCGACACGGCGCCGCTGGTCGAGCACATGGAAAAGACCTGGGAGAAGCGGGGCGATCACGGGCTCTACCACTTCCAAAGGCGCGTGGACGAGGTGCTGATGCGCCTTCCGGATCGGTTCGACGGCCTCGTTTGAGCGTCTGACCCCCGACTCGCGACCATCGAGTCGCCCTGCGCGCACCGATTTTGCCTCTCTCCCAGGCAGGGGCGCGGTAATCTCCCGGATCCCCCATCGGCCTAGCGATAATTTCTTGCGTGTTGAGCGGGGCTCAACGCAAGATATGGGGCGCGTGACGCGTCCGACGTTTTCGGTCGCGAAAATTTCGCGTTTTTTGGCATTTTCGGGTATTTTCCCTCTTGCGGGTGTTAGTTGGTATCCGTAGATAGCCCCTCACCGGCGGCGCTGAGGCGCGGACGGGACGCCAGACGGGGCGGTGACGAGGCGGGAAGCTGAGGCGCTGCAGACGAGGCGGATAACATCTGAGAGGTTTTACCGGGCGGGCGCGCCGAAGAAGTTAGGGCGCACTCGGTTGGTTTTGTCTCTCGCGCTCTTTGACATCGCGAGTATCTGAAGAGATATGCGGGCGGTTTGGTTCGATCGATGGATCAAATCTTCTGTATATCGCGCCGGTAGGGGCAACCCGATGACCGGTGTCAGCTTCACTGTCTTGTTCGGCTTTGCGTTACTTCGGTAACCTGAAGCACAACAGACAGATGACTCTTTGTTTGGGTCCTTCCTTAGCCGGGTGGATCATGCTGCGGAGTTGCGCGGGCCTAGTGCTCAAGCAGCGAAGCGGTAGC
>NZ_JBHTMU010000002.1:0-27500 GCF_042679605.1 Litorisediminicola beolgyonensis | reverse complement strand
AGTATGCTTTTGATCCGGAAACAGAGGTCAGCAGACGAACCAGCCTGCATATGACCGCGGTGGGATATGTTATCGCTCAGACTATGCGACGCGTCAGCGCTCAAGTAGCCGAAGGCGGTAGCGCAAATATCCTGTCTCTTTCTGGATCAAATCAAGCGCGAGAAGGGCGTTTGGTGGATGCCTTGGCAGCAAGAGGCGATGAAGGACGTGATACTCTGCGATAAGCTTGGGGGAGCCGAGAATAGGCTTTGATCCCAAGATCTCCGAATGGGGCAACCCACCTGATTGATTATTGTTGTCCTACCACTTCGTTACTTGAGGACCTTGTCCGAAAGTCCGAAGGGTGGGCTCATCAGTAGTCAAAACCAGGTACTTATGACCTGAATACATAGGGTTATAAGAGCGAACCCGGGGAACTGAAACATCTAAGTACCCGGAGGAAAGGAAATCAATATGATACTCCCCTAGTAGTGGCGAGCGAACGGGGACCAGCCGAGCCTTGAGAGTGATCAGAACATGTTGGAAAGCATGGCCGTAGCGGGTGACAGCCCCGTATGAGAAGCTCGATGGGACGTATTAAGTAGGGCGGGACACGTGTAATCCTGTCTGAAGATCGGGGGACCACCCTCGAAGGCTAAGTACTCCTTGCTGACCGATAGCGAACCAGTACCGTGAGGGAAAGGTGAAAAGCACCCCGACGAGGGGAGTGAAACAGTACCTGAAACCGGACGCCTACAATCAGTCGGAGCTTCCTTGCGAAGTGACGGCGTACCTTTTGTATAATGGGTCATCGACTTGGTCTATCTAGCAAGCTTAAGCCGTTAGGTGTAGGCGCAGCGAAAGCGAGTCTTAATAGGGCGTCGAGTTAGATGGATCAGACCCGAAACCGAGTGATCTAGGCATGACCAGGATGAAGGTTGGGTAACACCAACTGGAGGTCCGAACCCACACCTGTTGAAAAAGGTCGGGATGAGTTGTGCCTAGGGGTGAAAGGCCAATCAAACTCGGAGATAGCTGGTTCTCCGCGAAATCTATTTAGGTAGAGCGTCATCCGAATACCCCGGGGGGTAGAGCACTGGATGGGTAATGGGGCCCCACAGGCTTACTGATCCTAACCAAACTCCGAATACCCGGGAGTACTAGATGGCAGACACACGGCGGATGCTAACGTCCGTCGTGGAGAGGGAAACAACCCTGACCTACAGCTAAGGCCCCCAATTCGTGGCTAAGTGGGAAAGCAGGTGGGACGACCAAAACAACCAGGAGGTTGGCTTAGAAGCAGCCATCCTTTAAAGATAGCGTAACAGCTCACTGGTCTAATCAAGTTGTCCTGCGGCGAAGATGTAACGGGGCTCAAGCCACGAGCCGAAGCTTAGGACTGCGTATGCAGTGGTAGCGGAGCGTAGTGTGACATAGTCTCATGTCTCCTTACCGGGACGATCCTTGAAAAAGGGTCTGGCCGGATTGGAGACGCGAGGCTTTCTGTGAAGCCGGCCTGTGAGGGATCCGGTGGAGAGATCACTAGCGAGAATGATGACATGAGTAGCGACAAGGAGTGTGAGAGACACTCCCGCCGAAAGTCCAAGGGTTCCTGCTTAAAGCTAATCTGAGCAGGGTAAGCCGACCCCTAAGGCGAGGCCGAAAGGCGTAGTCGATGGGAATCCGGTTAATATTCCGGAGCCAGGAAGAAGTGACGGATCGCAGGTATTGTCAGGCCTTATCGGATTGGTCTGGCCGTTGAGCGGTTCCAGGAAATAGCTCTTCCATGAGATCGTACCCTAAACCGACACAGGTGGACTGGTAGAGAATACCAAGGCGCTTGAGAGAACGATGTTGAAGGAACTCGGCAAAATACCTCCGTAAGTTCGCGAGAAGGAGGCCCGGTTCCTAGGCAACTAGGGGCTGGGGGCACAAACCAGGGGGTGGCGACTGTTTACTAAAAACACAGGGCTCTGCGAAGTCGCAAGACGACGTATAGGGTCTGACGCCTGCCCGGTGCCTGAAGGTTAAAAGGAGGGGTGCAAGCTCCGAATTGAAGCCCAGGTAAACGGCGGCCGTAACTATAACGGTCCTAAGGTAGCGAAATTCCTTGTCGGGTAAGTTCCGACCTGCACGAATGGCGTAACGACTTCCCCGCTGTCTCCAACATCGACTCAGCGAAATTGAATTGCCTGTCAAGATGCAGGCTTCCCGCGGTTAGACGGAAAGACCCCGTGCACCTTTACTACAGCTTCAGACTGGCAACAGGACTGGGATGTGCAGGATAGGCGGTAGGCTTCGAAGCAGGAACGCCAGTTTCTGTGGAGCCATCCTTGAGATACCGCCCTTCGCATTCTTGTTGTCTAACCGCGGACCGTTATCCGGTTCCGGGACCCTCTGTGGCGGGTAGTTTGACTGGGGCGGTCGCCTCCTAAAGCGTAACGGAGGCGCGCGAAGGTTGGCTCAGAGCGGTCGGAAATCGCTCGTTGAGTGCAATGGCAGAAGCCAGCCTGACTGCGAGACTGACAAGTCGAGCAGAGTCGAAAGACGGCCATAGTGATCCGGTGGTCCCAAGTGGGAGGGCCATCGCTCAACGGATAAAAGGTACGCCGGGGATAACAGGCTGATACTGCCCAAGAGTCCATATCGACGGCAGTGTTTGGCACCTCGATGTCGGCTCATCTCATCCTGGGGCTGGAGCAGGTCCCAAGGGTACGGCTGTTCGCCGTTTAAAGAGGTACGTGAGCTGGGTTTAGAACGTCGTGAGACAGTTCGGTCCCTATCTGCCGTGGGTGTAGGATACTTGAGAGGAGTTGCCCCTAGTACGAGAGGACCGGGGTGAACGATCCACTGGTGGACCTGTTGTTGCGCCAGCAGCAGTGCAGGGTAGCTATGATCGGACAGGATAACCGCTGAAGGCATCTAAGCGGGAAGCCCCCCTCAAAACAAGGTATCCCTGAGGGCCGTGGTAGACCACCACGTCGATAGGCCGGAGATGTAAGCGCAGCAATGCGTTCAGTTGACCGGTACTAATGGCCCGATAGGCTTGATTTGATCCAGTAACAGGCAGGACACGCCCAAACTGGTCAAAAGCATGCACCGCAACGTGTACTGACTTGGATAAACGCCTATGACGCACCCGGCATGGATGGGTGTGCGGCCACATGTTCGGGAAAACCGAACACGTTTACCCGCACCCGCCGCGCCAAAGGCGCGTCGTGCGTCGTGGTTTGTTCGGTTTGGTGGTCATAGCACGAGCAAAACACCCGGCTCCATTCCGAACCCGGCCGTTAAGTGCCGTAGCGCCAATGGTACTGCGTCTCAAGACGTGGGAGAGTAGGTCACCGCCAAACCTAACAAGCCACGACACACACGTATCTCTCTCAAACGATCACCGCTCAGGGCTACAATACAGCCCACCACCGCGGGGTGGAGCAGCCCGGTAGCTCGTCAGGCTCATAACCTGAAGGTCGTAGGTTCAAATCCTACCCCCGCAACCACCGTTACTTGCCCAACGCCCGCGCTCACAACGCGGGCGTCGGCATGTCCGGCCTCCCCGCACAAAGCCACGATCGCACCAAGCTCCCCATAGAGCTCAAGCGCATGCCCGTCCTCCTCGGGCCGCGCCACGATCCGCTCGATCAGACCCCGCAGAACCTCGCCCGCCTCGCTCCGCACATCGTCCCGGGTCAGCGCGTCCGAGAGCTCCGCGATCTTGCGCTTGTAGATCTCGGCAAACCGCGGGTGCAGCGCCACCGGACCAAAAATATCCTCTCACGTGAACAAAGTTCGCCGCGACTCCCTCGCGTTTATCAATCGAATAAACGCCTCAAAGGCTTGCGATGTCCTCGGACGGCATAGCGTTCCTATTGGCGGGCAGGAGTTCCGCGATCAGGTTGCGCCAGCTCGTCGAGAAGGCGGCGGCGTCGGGTTTCGACATCCGCATCCGGGCCAGTTCGAGATCGGGGCTGCGGAGTGCGGCGGCCCAGGCCTCGGGCGTGTGGGCATGGACGGCGCGGGCGCCGTCGGCGACGTGGTCGAGGAGTCCGTCGACCGGTGAGACCAGCAACAGCCGACCTGCCGCGCGGGCTTCGGCGGCGACGAGGCCGTATGCCTCGCGCATCGATGGCATCGCCACGATATCGACCGAGGCCATGGCCGCGACCGGATCGTCGTAATGGCCGAAAAAGCGGATGCGCGGATCGCCTGCCGCAAGGGCCTTCAGCCTGGGCGCCTCGGGGCCGTCTCCGAAGATGCGCAACTCGAGATCGAGATCGGGATCGGAGCGGAAGGCTTCGATCAGGACATCGAACCCCTTGATCGGATCGAGCCGCCCGATCGCTCCGACAACGCGCGGCGCGCCTGTGGGCTCGGGCAATGCCAGGAACGGGGCGTAGTCGACGGCCGACCGGATGACCTTCAGCTTGCCGCGCGGAGCGAGGGACCGCGCCCGCATCCACTCGGCTTGCGCCGCGCTGACCGCAACCACGCGATCGAACAGGGAATTCGCGCAGCGCAGAAGCGTTTCGAACCTTCCGCGGCGCGGCACGTGCAGGGCGACGAATTGCTCGGTGTAGCTGTGTTCGACATGGACGAGAGGGAGCTGCGGGTTCGCGGCGCGCAATGCCATGAGGCCGGGAAGGCTCCGCCAGTTCACCGTCAGATGCGAGACGACCATGTCGGCGTCATAGCGTCCGAGCGACAGTGATCCGCGCGTGACGCGGCGGAGCTCATGGTCTGCCTGAAGCGACATCTCGGCGTTCTGCTGCACGTAGTCCAGCACGCGCATGATGCCGCCCGAGGTGGCGTCGTCGAAGAGGTGAATGATGCGGGGACGGGTCATGGCAGGGGTCCTTTCTTGAGCTTAAGAGGAATGAGTTATCGAAAAAGTCCGGAGCAGCGCCGCAGCGGCTCGACCGATCCGGATCGCAGGGCGAGCGCGGCGGCCATCGTCACCGCGGTCTTGAGGGGCTCGTCGCGCAGCGGCGCCAGCGAGCTGGCCAGTGCGCGCCGCGCGTAGCTCCAGGCGGCGTCGGCATCGAGCGCGCTCACCGCGCGGCGCGCGAGGTAGCGCAGCTGATAGGCCCGCGCGGCCGCGGTATGGGCCTGGAAGAAGGACGGATCGAGCGGCGTGAGTTTGCGCACCATGGCCTCCCACGAGGCCAGCTGCCGTTCGAGATTGGCCGAAAGCCCGCGCGGGTTGACCCGGTAGAGCGTCAAAAGACCCGGGACGCCTTCGATGCCCCAACCGGTCGTGAGCGCGAGACGGAGCCAGCACTCGATATCCTCGGATTGCCGGAAGGTCTCGTCGAAGACCCAGGGGCGGGTGTCTCCGCCCTTGGGGAGATAGGAGATCGCATCGAGCGCCGAGCGGCGGAAGACCGGGGCGGAGCCGTTTCCGATGGGATTGCGCAGAAAGACATGCGTCGCATCCACGCGCTTCAGACGGGGCCGCTGGGCGTGGCCGGTGGCACGGCCCTTAGCGTCGATCAACGAAGAGCCCGAGTAGCTGACCCCGATCCGCGGCCGCGCCGCCAGGTGCTCCAGGTGGCGGTCGAGTTTCTGCGGATGCCAAAGATCGTCGGCATCGCAAAACCCGACGACGGTGCCGCGCGCCGCGTGAACGCCACTGTTGCGCGCGCCGGCAAGGCCGCGATTGGCCTGACGCACTATGCGAAGACGCGGATCGGTGATGCGCTGCAGCAGGTCCGGGGTGCTGTCGGTCGAGCCATCGTCGACGACGACGATTTCGAAGTCTTTCGCGGTCTGCGCGAGCAGGGAGGCCAGCGTTGCGGGCAGGGTGGCTGCGCTGTTGTAGCTCGGCACGATGATGGATGCTCGGGGCATTCTGGTCTCCTTACTTCGAAAAGAGCGCGCGGCGGGTCGCGCCGGGAAGGATCGGTGCGGCGCACGCGGCCCCCAATGTCGCGAGCCCCCGGTGAACCGGTGACAGGAAGCCGCCCGGATCGGTCACGAACCCGGTCAGCGCCAGGCGCGCGGAGAGCACGGGCGAGAGGTCGAGGCGCAGCGCGCGGCGCGCGAGGTAGCGCAGGTAGATCGCCTCGTTGCGGCGATTTGCCGTGACCCCGAAGCGTGCTGCCGTCGCCAGAAGGCGGCGGCGGGCCGCCTGCATCGCGGCGAGATCGGCGGAGAGGCCGCTCGGGCTCGTGCGGTAGTAGACATGCACGCCCGGCAGGCCGCGCAATTGGCCGCCGTGACCGACGAGCCGAATGAGGAAATCGAGATCCTCGTTATGGACAAGCGTCGCGTCGAACCCGCCGAGCGCGCGGAAATGCTCGGCGCCGAGGCTCAGGTTGGACAGGGTGCAGACGGGGTTTTCGCCCAGAAGCGTCTCGATGGTGATGTCACCCTGCGACACGCCGGAGATGCTGCGCGCGTCGGACGGGTGAGCGGCGAAAAAGGCGGTCTGGCCGAACACCGCGTCCGCGTGCCCGGCGTCGAGGGCCTTGGACACTGCCTCGAGCTTTCCGGGCGTCCAGATGTCGTCGGCATCGCAGAAGGCGAGGATCCGGCCTTTGGCGAGGTTCAACCCGGCGTGGTTGCGAGCCGCGCTCGGGCCGCGACCCGGATTGCGGGTCAGCGCGATGCGCGGATCCTTCGCCGCGACATGCTTTGCGATCTCGGCGCTCTCGTCGGTGGAGCCGTCATCGACGATGAGAGCCTCCCAATCCTGGAGGGTTTGGGCGCGGAGGGCCTCCAACGTGGCGCCGAGCGTCGCGGCGGCATTGAAGCAAGGGATGATGACGGAGATCAGCGGCATGGGTCACGCGCTCCTGTTGCGGAAGGAAAAAGCCGTGGCGAGCGCGGGCAGGGACGCCGCGGTCATGATCAGCACGGTGATCGCCAGGTAGCCCTGCGCGATGGCGAGAAGGCCCGACGGCGCCAGGACGACAGTGTTCAGGATCACCGCCGCGGCGAGAACGAGGGTCACGGCAAACTCGAGGTCGGGCCGTTCGCAGCTCCGCAACCAGCCGGCGGCCGCGGTCCAGATCATCGTCGGGATGGCGGCGAGGCAGAGCAGGGCGACGACGCTGCTCAGCTCGGCATATTGGGCGCCGAGGAGCAGCGGCACGTAAACCGGCGCGAGCAGCGACTGGGCAGAGGCCACGGGCACGGTCAGCGCGAGCGACAGGGTGATGCTCTCGCGCAGCGCGGCAGCGCGGTCCGCATGGGCATGGAGGTGCGGAAAGAGCACCGTGGCGAAGGCTTGCGAGACGGCGTTCGAGAGGCTGAGGCCTGCGTTGAAGGCCATGAAATAGAGGCCGAGCGCCTCGGCTCCGAGAAGCAGGCCGACGACCAGCTTGTCGGCGTAGAGGCGCAGCGCCTTGACCACCTCGACCGCCAGCACGGCCCAGCCGAAGCGCAGGAAGGGCGCGAGCGGCGCGGGTGCCACGCCCGCTGCGGGCCGCCAGGGACGCAGGCGCCGCATGGCGACGAGCCAGACCGGCGCGGTCAGAAGCTTCGGAAGGATCAGCGCGAGGGCCGAGGGCCAGATCAGGGCCAGGAGAACCGACAGTATGTTGGCGAGCACGACCTGGCTCCCGGTGATCGCGGCGGCCTGGCGCAGCTTGTTCTCGCGCATCGCAAGCCCGGCCTGCACCAGCCCGCCGGGCATGAAGAGATACTCTCCGGCGAGAACCGCCACGAGGATCGAGACCGCGACGCTGCCTCCGACGGCCCAGAGGACGAACGCCACGGCGATCTGGACGAGGAAAAGCCCGAGGCACCAGACCCAGACCAACCGATGCGCGGTCAGGCATGTCGCCTCGAGCCGGGCGGCGGGGGCCGCGATGATGCGTTGCACCGCGCCGGTCTCTGTCAGGGCCTTGAGGATCTCGGATGTCGCAAGTGCCGCCGCGGCGATGCCGATTTCGGCGGGTGGCAGAGCGCGCGCGGCGGCGATCACGACAAGCAGTCGCGATGCCTTGGAGGCTGCCTCGGACGCGCCATAAGCGGCGAAGTTGCGGGCGAGGGAGCCGAGAGAGGCGGACAGGGGCATGGACACGGGCCTTGTTCAGGTGTGCCCCCTTGATACCCCCTGTGTGGCATTCAAATCCCGGACGGGAATGTCGAGCCCGTGGCGTGTCAGAAGCGTGGACTATTCGGAAGGATAGTGTTTCCATCCCGGTGAACCGTGGCAGGACGGGACTGGCCAGGACTAGCTCCCGCAACAGACTTCGGAAGGCGGGCGAGAGACGTGACGGGCCTCAAGAGATCGAACTGGTTGCCGCTTCTGTGCTGCACCGCGCTCTTTGCTTGCGGACCGGCGCGGTCGCCCGAGAACATCGAGCCGGTCGCCGAGGGCGGCGGGTACCAGGCGCAGTATCGCACCCCCCCGGCCAGGATCGAAACACCGGTCGTGCTGAACTCCGCGCGCATCAATGCCGCGTCCTGTACGGCGCCCCTGGGAGGGCAGGCGGGCTCCAAGTTCGGGTCCATCCCCGCGCCGCTCCTTGGTGAGCGCCTGTCGCGGAACGATCTGCTGGACGTGCGGATCGGCGAAGACGAGGTTCTGACCGGTCGTTATGTCGTCTCGGGCGACGGGACGTTGAAGCTTCCGTTTCTCGATCCGGTTCCGGCCCAGGGCCGCAGTCCGGCCGAGGTCGAGCGGTCGCTTCGCACCGCGCTTCTGCGCGAGAGGCTCTACGACGTGGCGCCGCTCCTGTCGGTCCGGGTCGCCGATTTCTCGGGCGTGACGGTGGGCGTCTCTGGCGCGGTGTTCGAGCCGCATGCGGTCGAGATCGGCGGGCTCCGCGCAGGCGATATCGACCGCGCGCGCCAGGAGGCATTGGGCGCCTCGACCGACGCGCGCTCTCTCGCCGCGGCGATCCGCGCTGTCGGCGGCATCCGTCCCGACGCCGATCTCTCGGCCATCGAGCTTGTGCGCGGCGGCTCGCGCTACCGGCTGGACCTGCGCGGCGTCTACGAAGGTGTCGGCGTGGCCGATATCATGCTCCTGGCGGGGGACGAGGTCGTGGTGCCGACCCGGCGCTGCTTCCAGGACGACCTGATGCGGCCGAGCCCGGTCAGCCCGGCGGGCGTGTCGCTGTTCCTGTCGAACCTCACCCAGCCTGCCAGCAACAACGCTTCCTCGGCCATCGGGCGCGACGTGCGCGAGATCCCTTGGGGCACCCGATTCATGCAGGCGGTAGTCGATGCCAATTGCGTCGGCGGATCACGGGCCACCAGCGCAAGCCGCTCGGCTGTGCTCTTCACCCGCAACCCGGTCACCGGTGTGTCGACGGTGATCGAGCGCGACATCGAGGACATGCTGCGTCGCCCGGACCGCGACGATTACGACCCCTACCTGCTGCCCGGGGATGCGATTGCCTGCTACGACAGCGCGGTGACCAATATCGCCGAGGTCGGGCGGGTCCTGGGCATCGTCGGAGCCGCCAGCCTCGTTTTCGAATAGGGTCTATCGCGCTGTCTCAGAAGCGATGAGCGGCAGCGCGGCGGCCACCCGGTCGACGATGGCCTGCCGGTCGCCGCTGCGCGCAGCCTCCTCGACGGAGACCAGAGCCTCGCGCAGCTCGTGCGCTTCGAACGCGCCCGCGCCACCGGCGAGCTTGTGGCTGCGAAAGGCGACCTCCTCGAGGTCCTCGGGCTCGCCCGCCAGCCAGTCGGAGAACTCGATCAGCTCCTTCTGGAACGCGGCGTGGAACTTGGCACGGATCTTCTCTCTCGGATCGGGCGCGGCGTCCGACACCGACACGGGATCGCCGGCATCCTCGGTATAGCGGGCGATCAGCGCCCGCAGCTCGTCCTGCTCGAACGGCTTTCCGATATAGGCGGTCATTCCGGCTTCTATGAAGCGCTTCTGGGCTTCTGGCAGGACATTGGCCGACAGCGCGATGATCGGCACGTTGTAGGACGCGCCGTGATCCTCGCGGATCCGACGGGTGGCTTGCAGCCCGTCCATCACCGGCATCGAGATATCCATCAGGATCAGGTCGAAGCGTTCGCGTCCGGCGATCTCGATGGCATCCTCGCCGTTCTCGACCTCCCAGACCCGATGACCGAAGCCTTCGAGCGTCTCGCGAACGAGATGCCGGTTGATCTCGTTATCCTCGACGACGAGGATCTTGCGCGCCTCGCTCCGAGGCTGCGCGCGGCGATCTACGACAGGTGTCTGCGGAGCGGCCGCTTCGCGCACGGGAAGCTGCACCCAGAAGACGCTGCCTTCGCCGGGATCGCTTTCGACGCCGATCTCGCCGCCCAGCGCGTCGACCAGGCGCTTGGCAATACCGAGGCCGAGGCCGGTTCCGCCCACCGCGCGGTCGAAGCCCGTGTCCGAGGTGTGGAAATCCTCGAAGATGCGCTCCTGCTCGTCCTCGCCGATCCCGGTGCCGGTATCTATCACGCGGAACATCACGACTGGGTTGGGCGCATCGGTCAGCTCCTGCTCGAGCTCGACGCTGATCGTGCCGTTGCGGGTGAACTTGATGGCATTGCCGACGATGTTGAGCAGGATTTGCTTCAGCCGCATCGGATCGATCCAGATCCAGTCGAGCGGCTCGCCGACCCAGACCCAGCTCAGCGTGTTTCCGTTTCGCGCCGCTGCGCTGGTCTGGCTGTCGACGAGATCCTTCACGAGCTGACCGAGATGCACACGTTCCTGGGTGAACCGCATCTTGCCGGTCTCGATCCGGGCGATATCGAGGACCGAGTCGACATGCTGCATCAGGATGTCGCCGGAGATCGCCATCTTCTTCACGTAGTCTTCCTGCTTGGCGGAGAGCGGCGTGTTCTTCAGGAGCCCCAGGAAGCCCAGGACACCGTTCAGCGGTGTGCGGATCTCATGCGTCATCACCGCGAGGAAATCGGATTTCGCCTTTTCCCCGGCAAGCGCGTGGTCGCGCGCATCGACGAGCGCCTGCTCGGCGGCGACCTGGGCCGAGATGTCGCGCAGGAAGGCCACGATGAGCCGCGTGCCTTCGGCCTCGGCTGTCTGCAGCGCAAGCTCGACGGGAAAGAGCGAGCCGTCCGAGCGCATGCCCTCCAACTGAACGCGTCCCTGGCCCACGACCCGCATCTCGCCGTTTTGCGCCATGCGCGCCATGCCCGCGTTGTGGGCCGCGCGCAGATGAGGCGGCACGATGACGTCGCCGATCGGTTGGCACAGAACGTCTTGGGCGCGGCGGCGGAAGATCTGCTCGGCGGCGGGGTTGAAGTCGAGAATGGAGCCCGACATGTCGGTCACGATCACACCGTCGAGCGATGTGCCGATCACCGTGTTGAGCCGCGCATAGGCCGATCCGAGCTCCAGCTCGCGGCGGCGGGTCTCGCGGCTCTTGGCCGAGGAGTAGATCGCCATGAGAGCCAGCGCGAGCACGAAGACGGTCAGCACCATCGCAAGCCGGTAGAGCGTATCGGCAAAGGAGTGTCGGCGCGCGTCCGACAGGGCCGTGATCTGCGCCAGTCCCGAGGTGGTCAGCTCGCGCACCGCGGGCCTGAGCGCGTCGACGCTCTGTTGGAGCGCCGCCGCGTCGGCGACAAGCGCGCTGTCCGGCTGGTCGATCAGCTGGGCGATCTCGTCCAGCGACGCCGATATCGTGGAGAGCGCCGAGGCATAGTCCCGCTGGTCGAGCAATTCGCCGTAGAGCGAACTGCGCGACAGCATCGCGATCCGGCTGTAGAAGATGTCGAACTCGAGCCGGGACTGGGCGATGGCGCGCTCGTCGCCATAGGCCAGGTCGTCGACCGCGCCCTGCAGCTCCAGGAACTCGACATCCGCTTGCGACAGCGTCCACTGCGCGTTGTCCGAGGTGGCCGAGTTCAGAAGCTTGAGCTCGGTCCGGACGTCCTCGACGAGAATGCCGATGCCCATCACGCAGAGGACCGTCACCGATGCGAGGATCAGCGGGCGGGGGAGCGAGCGTGGTCCTGTTGGCATGATCTGGCGTCTCGACTGGGGCACGACTGGGAGGACCCGACGGGTCCGGTCCGGGCTAGTCGAGGATCTCGATCCTGTCGAGTTGCCAGATGCTCCGCGAGTAGACCGTCTCGCTGCGATAGCTGTCGGTGCTGTCGAACGGATAGATCACCCAGAGCGGTCCCTTGTCCCGGCGCGACATCTGGGCCCCGTCCATTTCGTAGGCGATGATGGGGCCGTCCGGGATCGCGTCGGACACGGGGATCTCGACGGCGTAGTCGTTCAGCGCCGTCGCCTTGATCGTGGTGCCCTCGGCTCCGACCGCGGCCAGAAGCGCGTCGAGCGAGACGCCTGTGAAGCTGTGGGTCCCGTCGGTCCAGATCGTGCTGGTCTCGAAGCTCCGCTCTCCGACCGCGCGCAGCATCTCCATGTCGAACGCGGCGGCATCGTCGCCATTGGTCGAGGAGATCGCCCCGCGGACGGTCAGGACGACCGGACCTTCGGGCGCGGGCAGCGGCTCGGCCGCGACGGGAAGGCCGAGGCCGGTCAGGGCAAGGCCAAGGGCCAAGGCGGCGGCGCGAAGCGATGTGGCGTGGGGCATATCAGGTCTCCTGTCTCGCATGAGGGAGCAATGACAGGAGACCAGTCCGGTCTCACCTGCGCTAAGGGAGGATCGGCCGGGTGTCGGGATAGGCGCTCGGGGGAAAGGATAGGCGCCTATCCCGACGGATAGGTTTGGCTTGGGTTCAATACGCGCCGCGCCCGGAGAGGACGGCGCGGAAGGTCAGCGCGATCAGGATCAGATCAAGGAGCGTCGAGCGCGAGCGCGCATAGGCGATATCCATGTCCACCATCTTGTCGAAGCCGATATCAGCGCGTCCCGAGACCTGCCAGATGCCGGTCAGGCCGGGCTTGACCGCGAGCCGCGCGAGCGCGCGGGGCGGATAGGCGGCGACCTCCGAGGGCAGGGCCGGTCTCGGCCCCACGATCGACATCTCGCCGCGCAGCACGTTGATGATCTGCGGCAACTCGTCGATCGAGTAGCGGCGGAGCAGTCGGCCGACGCGGGTGATGCGCGGGTCGTTGCGCGACTTGAAGCAGACGCCGCTCCGGTCGGAGGTGGCCAGAAGGGCCGCCCGTTGCGCCTCGGCGTCGAGATGCATGGAGCGGAATTTCAGCATTTCGAACGGTTTGCCATCGCGCCCGACGCGAACCTGGCGGAAGAAGGCGGGGCCCCGGCTGTCGAGCTTGATCGCCGCCACGGTCGCCAGAAAGAGCGGCAGCATCGACAGGAGCGCGCCTCCGGCCAGCGTGACATCGAGCGCGCGCTTGCCGACACCGGCCCAATCCTTCGGGGTGTAGGCATGGTGCGCCGCGCGGGCGAGGAAGGCGATATTGCCCCAGAGATACCGCTTGGCCATGCGCCGCGGCTCCATGGCCAGCCGCCACGCCCACTCCATCCGGGCTTTGCGCAGCTTGACCGGCGCGCGACGGACATTCCCGGCGAGGAAATCGAACAGCGCACCGACGCCGAGCTGCAGACGCGGCGCGAGCGAGGCGCTGTTGCGGTCGAGCCAGAGCTCCTGCTTCGGCACGCCCATCGCGACGAGCAGGATATCCGCGCCCGAGCGGTTGATCGCGGCAATCGCGGCGTCGTCATCGGCGGCCCCCTCGTAGCCGTCGCGGGTCCCGGCAATGCGCAGATAGGGGATTTGCCGACAGAGCGCGCGCGCCGCCGCCTCGGCGGTGCCCGGCGTGCCGCCGAACAGGAACACCGACTGACCCCGCATCGCGGCGGCTTTCAGCAGGCGCGGGACGAAATCGGTGCCGTTGAGATTGTCGCCGAGGCGGGCACCCTCCATCCGGGCGGCCAGTTCGATCCCGATGCCGTCCGGCAGAAGCGCCGTCGCACGCCCGAGCGCCCGGGCATAGGCGTCCGAGCGGGCGCGCTCGTTCACGCAATGGGCGTTGACGAAATAGACCGGCCCGCCCGGGCCCGACAGAAGCGCGCGGATGGTCTCGTCCGAGCTGGCGCGGACCAGGGGAAGGCCCATGACACTGGCGTTCTCGAGCCGCGGGGTGTCGGAGGAGATGGCGGGAGCCGCCGGGGAGAAGCGGAAATCGTGTTTCATGGTCGGTGCCTTCGATTGAGGGAGCAGATGACCATGTTGTGCGTCAGCCGGTCCTCTCGCGGCAGTCGGGCGAAAGCCGACCGACCGGGACAAGCGGAGCGAAGGGGTGCCGAAGGAACACCAATTCCAGAGAATGCGGGCAGGGCGCTATCCTTGCGCGTAGCCGCGTGGCACAATTCCGGATAGCGCCGCCTTGATCCGGTCAAGGTTGCGAAGGATAGAAGATCCGTTTCCGCGAGCCAGGCAGGATCTAGCTTTGAGAATTTTGATTGCAGACGATCACGACATGCTGCGCGACATGATCGTGTCCTATCTCAAGATCGAGGGCGGCATCGAGGTCGAGACCGCCGCGAATTTCCCCGATGCGTGCAAGAAGATCGAAAGCGAGCCGCGCTACGATCTGATCCTGCTGGATTTCAAGATGCCCGGCATGCGCGGGCTCGAAACCCTCGAGAAGGCGCAGAAGCTTTCCGGGGGCGACCAGCGGGTCGGCCTGATCTCGGGCGAGGCGTCGCGCGACATCGCGGAGAAGGCGCTGGCGATGGGCGCGGCGGGGTTCGTGCCCAAGACACTGGCGGCGAAATCGCTTGTCTCCGCGATCAAGTTCATGGCGATGGGCGAGCAATACGCGCCGATCGCCTTCATGACGGGGAACGATGGCGAGCTGTCGCATCCTCTGGCCAAGACCCTCTCTCCACGCGAAATCGACGTCTTGCGCGGGGTCTACGAAGGCAAGTCCAACAAGGAGATCGCGCGCGATCTCGACCTGACCGAACCGACGATCAAGCTGCACATGAAGACGCTCTTCCGAAAGCTCGACGTGAAAAACCGCACGCAGGCGGCGCTTCTCGCCAAGGAAGAGGAGATCTTCTCGGGCGCCTAATCCCAAAGGATAGGTGACGCTCCCGATACGCGGCGCGATGTGCCGCTGCGCGGAAGCTTCAGAGGCGCCATCGGCGCTAAAGCATGGGCGAAGGAGTTTGCCCATGACACTCGCCACCGACATTCCACAGCGCCCGACACCCGGTCGCTTCGCGCTGATCCGGCAGCCGTTTCGCGCGTTGCGCCCGAGCCGGTTGTTCCTTGGTGGACGGCTCGGCGATGCCGGCCGGCTGCCACGCTACGCGGGGTTCCTGTTCCTGGGCCTCGCAAGCGTCTGGGCGCCCATCACCGGTTATCTCAAGACCACCCCGCCGAGCTTCACCAGCACCGCGTCGCTCATCCTCCCGGGCTCCGGCGTGTCCGCCTCGGTCAACCTCGCCGATATCGGGCAGGCGTCGTCCTTCGCCAGTTCGGCCTATTCCAGCAGCTCCATCAGTCCGACCGAGACCTACAAACGCCTGATCGGCGCGGACCGGGTGATCGCGGCGGCGGCCGACGCGCTGTCGCTCCGGCGCACCGAGTTCGGTGTGCCGCGGGTGCAGCTGGTCGACCAGACCGGCTTCATCCATGTCGAGATGACGGCGGGATCGCCAAGCGCGGCACAGGCCCGCGGAGACGCGCTTCTCGCGGCGTTCTTCGCCGAGATCGAGCGGCTTCGCTCCGATGAAATGGAGGTGCGCGAAACCGGCCGGGAGGGCGCTCTCGGCGAATATCGCGACTCCGTGCGCGCGACGCGCGATGCCATCTCGGAGCTTCGTGCAACGAGCGGGCTCTATTCCGTGGCGCAGTACAACGAACATGTCATGCGGCACGACAGGGCGCGCGATGCCTTGGCGGAGCTTGCCGCCGACCTCGGAGAGGCAGAGGAGCAGGTCAGCCTTCTCTCCCGCCAGCTCGGGCTCTCGCCGACCCAGGCGGCCGCCTCGCTCAAGCTCTTCGCCGACCGCGAGTACATGGCGAGCCTTGCCGAGCTGTCGGGCCTGGTCACCGCCGAAGTCGAGGCGCGCGCCAAATACGGGAAAAACCACCCCAAGATGCGCGAAAGCAGCGCCGCGGTGTCCGCCACGCGCACGGTTGCGATGCGCCGGGGCGAGGCGCTGACCGGCCTGACCACGGACGCGCTTGCCGCTCTCGATCTCGCGCCGGACGGAGCGCGCGCCGATCTCCTCGCTGATCTCGTCCAGAAGGACAGCGCGCGCGCGGGGCGCGCGGCACGCTATGCCGAGAAACGCTCCGAGTTCGACACCGAAGGCGCCCGGCTTGACGCGCTCGCCCCCCTCGCGGCCGAACTCGAGGACCTGTCGCGCGACTTCGACGTGGCCGAGGCCGTCTTCGCCTCCGCCATCGCCCGGGCGCAATCGACCAAGGCCGATGTCTTCGCGTCCTATCCGCTGGTCCAGATCCTCGAAGACCCGTCCTTGCCCGAACGCGCCTCGTCGCCCAACACCAAGCTTGCGATCGCAGGCGGCGTCGCCGCGAGCCTCATGCTGATCATAGGCCTCGCGCTGGGCTGGGTGCGGCGGGCCGTGATCTCGCGACTGATCGCGCAGCCCCCGGCTTCTGCATGAGCCCGGTCCGGCCCGAAAACCCTGCCGAACGGCTGGTCTATGCCGCCATGGTCTGGACCTGGCCGCTCTACGGCCTCGGCGCGCTCTATGTCGTGGGGCCGGTCCTTGGCTGGCTTTTGGGCGGGCTCGCGCTCCTGTCGCTCTATCTCGGCCCGGCGATCCGGCAGGATCTGCGTGCCACGGGCTCCATCCCGCCGGTCGTGTGGTGCTGGATCGCAGGCATGCTCGCCATGCTCGTGGCGCTCTGGGTCGGTCATCTGGACTGGGGGCTCGGCCTGAAGAAGACCATCAAATCGAGCGTCGGCTGGGCCAAGGGCTGGGCGCTTCTCGCGCTCTTCCCGCTGATCGGAGCGGTCCTGCCGATCCGCCGCGCGATCCTCGTCAGGGGGCAATGCGTGGTCGGCCTGTGGACGCTCTGCCTTTGGCCGATCTTCATGGCCGCGCCCTATATCGGGCTCCCGCAGACGATCTTCGTCTCGCCGCTCAAGGCTCTGGGAGGGCCGGGGCCGGAATATTTCACCGTCTATCTCTACACGCTCGATCCTGGCTCCTGGGCGCCGCGCTGGCAGTTCTACGCACCCTGGTCGCCCTTCGCGGCCCTCCTCGGGGTGGTGATGGTGTTGTTCGCGCTGGAAGAGCGCGACCGCCGCTGGCTGGCCGCCGGCGTCGCGGGCGGCGTCCTGATGATCCTCGCGTCCAAGTCGCGCATGGGACTGGTGGGTCTCTGCGCCTGCACAATCGGCCCGCGCCTTCTGCCGCTCCTCCTCAAGGGATGGGCCTGGGGCGCGCTCGCCGCGCTCAGCGCCGTCGCCGCGATCCTTGCCGACCGGCTCCTGCGAGGCATCGGCACGGCGGTCCACGGGTTCAAGAACGCCCGCGCCGACAGCACCCGCGTGCGCGCGACTTTGCAGCGGATCGCCGAGGAGCGCTGGCGGGAAGAGGCCGTCTGGTTCGGCCACGGCACCGTGCATCCCGGACCGCATCTCGTCGAATACATGCCGATCGGCAGCCACCACACCTGGTTCGGCCTTCTTTTCGTCAAAGGCCTGGTCGGCTTCTTCGCACTGCTGGTGCCGCTCCTGTGGCAAACCGCGCTGGCACTGATCGACGCCGCACGAGGCCCTCAGGGCGCGCTGCCGCTCGGGATCATGATGACCTTGGTGCTGCTGTCATTCGGAGAGAACCTGGAGATCGAGGCCTACATGCTCTGGCCGGCACTGATCATGCTGGGCCTGCAGGCGCGGGAGCGGTCGGCCTGAATAGCACGGCATTTCTTAGAGGGCTTCAGGTGTCAGTTGCTGCTGTCGATCAAACTTTAAGAGCGACAGCTTTCCGTTCCTGGAGTGCGTGCGTCTGGGATTTAGGATGGCCTCGACTTGGTCGATCGCAACCGACTAGTCCTCTGCGCGGGTCGGACATCGATAACAACGCTCCGCCAGCGTCTTCCAACTCCGACAAAGACATGAAAAATCCGGCCGCAGCCGGATAGGGAGAACACTTTCGCGGGGGCAAGTGGCGGAGAGGAAGGGATTCGAACCCTCGAGACGGTTCCCCGCCTACACACTTTCCAGGCGTGCGCCTTCGACCACTCGGCCACCTCTCCGCCGACCGCTTTACCGGAAGCGGTGGCGGGGGTGCAAGGGGCGGCGGGCGGAAATCTCAGCGGAGACGCGCAAGCAATTCGGGCGAGGGGCGACCGGTGACGGGGAGGCCCGCGCGGGTCTCGTAGGCGCGGATCGCGGCTTCGGTCTTTGAGCCGATCACGCCGTCGTTGCCGCCAGTGTCGAAGCCCGCGGCGCTGAGGCGGCGTTGCAGGTCGCGGCGGTCGTCGATCGTCAGGCCGTTGGCGTCTGGCGGGAAGCGCCCGCGCAGGGCGCCCGCTCCGGCGAGCCGGTCCGAGAGGTAGCCGACGCCGATCCCGTAATTGACCGAATTGTTGTAGCGCAGGATGACGTCGAAATTCGGGTAGGCCAGGAAGGCGGGACCGTTTGGGCCCTGCGGCAGGAGCAGCGCGGCGGAGCCTCCGGGCAGGGCGCCGCCCGTGGCCGAGCGGACGCCGAGAGAGGACCAGTCCGACCGTCGTCGGCCGCGGCCCGCCAGAGCGGTATTGAAGCCTGCGGGCAGCACCACCTCCTGGCCCCAGGGCGCGCCGCGCTGCCAGCCCGAGCGCGAGAGATAGGCGGCGGCAGAGGCGAGCGCGTCGGTCGGGTCTTCGGACCAGATGTCGCGGCGGCCGTCGCCGCGGAAATCGACCGCGTAGGCCTGGTAGGTCGTCGGGATGAATTGCGTGTGCCCCATCGCCCCGGCCCAGGAGCCGACGAGCCGCTCGGGCGTGGTGTCTCCGCGCTGCAGGATTTTCAGGGCGGCGAGGAGCTGGCTTTCGAAGAAGGCGCCCCGGCGCCCGTCATAGGCGAGCGTGGAGCAGGCCGAGATCACCGGGATCGCGCCGCGCCGCGCGCCGTAATTGCTCTCCATCCCCCAGACCGCGCAGGTGACGCGCGCGGGCACGCCGTAACGCGCTTCGATCTCGGCCAGGAGCCCGGCGTTGGCGCGGAGTTCCGCGCGCCCGGTCGCCACTTTGTCCTCCGAGGCGGTGATCGCGAGGTAGTCTTCGAGGGTGCGGGAAAACTCGGTCTGCTTGCGATCGCGCTCGACCACGCCGGGAAGAAAGCCCGCCCGGGCGAAGGCGCTGTCAAATACGCTTGCCGAGATGCCCGACGCCAGCGCGCGGGACCGGAACGCGGCGACCCAGGCGTCCCAGCCGGGATTGGGCGCGGGGCGCAAGGTCGGGTCCTCCGCGGGCAAGAGCGCGGGGCCCGGCGTGCCGCCGCAGCTGGTGAGCCAGAGCGCCGCGGCGCCCAGGGTGAAGGTTCTCCGTGACGGGGTCATGCCTGCTCTCCCGATGATGCCTCGGGGACACCCTCGCGCGCGGGGCGGGCGCATACAAGGGGCAGCGCGCCTGCAAGCGGCGCTCCGCCGGATCAGACGATGCGGTTTTCGATCCGACCGAGCCCGGCGATCTCGACCGCGCAGCTATCGCCGCGCGCGAGGGCTCCGACGCCGGCCGGGGTGCCGGTCAGGATCACGTCTCCGGGGAGAAGCGCGATGCTTCGGGAGAGCGCCGCTATGATCTCGGGCACCGACCAGATCATCTCGGAGAGATCGCCGTCCTGCCGGAGCGCGCCGTTCACATAGGTGCGGATCGCGCCACGGTTGAGCGACCCTGCGGCGTCGGCGTGGTGAACGGGACCGATCGCCGCCGAGTGATCGAAGCCCTTGGCCAGATCCCAAGGGCGGCCCAGCTTCTTCGCTTCCGCCTGCATGTCGCGGCGCGTCAGGTCATTGGCGATAGCGTAGCCCCAGATCAGGGCCGTCGCGTCTTCGGCGGAAACGTCTCGACCGCCATGACCGAGGCAGACGGCCAGCTCTCCCTCGTGATGCAGATCGGCGGTCTGGGGCGGGTAGGAGATGTCCTGACCGCTCTCCACCACCGCGTCGGCGGGCTTCGAGAAGAAGAACGGGGGCTCGCGATCAGGATCCTTGCCCATCTCGCGGGCATGGGCGGCATAGTTCCGTCCCACGCAATAGAGCCGCCGCACCGGAAAGCGCAGCTCGCTCCCGTCAATGGCGAGCGTTGGGGCGGGCGGAGGCGAGAAGACGGTGGACATGGGCGACGGCTCTCTTCTGGGCACAGGTCGTGGCTTAGCACGAAGCCTTGGCGAGAACAGGGTGGGTCGTTGGTCGATCCGCGGTTGGTGCTTGGAAAGCGGCAGTTTTCGTCAGAACCGCACGCGCGCGTAGCTGGCTGCATTTCGACGATAAATTCGCTTTTTGAGCGGTCACGACTCAACCTTTCGATGACTTGGGTAACGTCGTGATCGGCACTGTCGGGTAAGTTCATCACAACGGACACCGTCCGCGTCGGATGACTGGGTTGGAGACTTCGTGCTGTGATCTGACGACTGGCGGGCAGCTGTCCCGTCCGAAGCTTGGGCGTCCGCGGGTCAGACCGCGGGCGCTTGCGTCATGTCAGCGGGCTGTGTCGGCCAGAAGCGTGCGGCATTGAGCGGCCCCGGCATCGGCAGAGGCCTGCAGGGCGGGCAATCTCGCGCGGATGTCGTCGGCGCGGCGGCGGACCTGGGCGAGGTCGACGCGTTCGATCGTCTCGATCTCGATCTCGTCCCATTCGAAACAGGTCCGGATCTTGCCGTCTGCGCCGCGGCAGAGCTCCGGCCGATAGGTCGGGATCTCCTTGGTGCGGATCGCGTAGCCGCGGGCGAGGATGGCCTCGAGCCGGCTCAGATCGCGTTCGGCCGTGCGCAGCGGCGCGGTGGCCTGCGAGACGCAGCGCTCCATCGGGCTGGCGCAGGCGGCGAGAAGGGGCAGGATAAGAAGGGCGAGGGCAGGGCGCATGAGCGGCACTTCCGCAAGGCTTGGAACGGGGAGGATAATAGCGCAGCATGGGCCGAAATCGACCCCGTGACCAGCCGGAGACTGCGCCCATGCCGAAACATATCCTTGCCCTTGTCGCGACCTGCGCCGCTCTGGCGTCCTGCACCGATGGCGCGACCAACCCGGATACCGAGGATCTGTGCCGCGCCTCGGACTACACATCGCTGGTCGGCGCGCCGCTCGCCGCGGTCACGTTGCCGGCAGAGCTCAACACCCGTATCCTGCCTCCGGGGAGTGCGATGACGATGGACTACCGGCCCGAGCGGCTGAACATAGAGCTTGACGAGTTTGGCGTGATCACGCGCCTGTTCTGCGGCTGACCCGAGCGTCGGCGGACCTGACATAAATCAAGGCGCTCCCGACCACACTTGCCGCATTCTCGGCGGTGAAAGGAGACCCCAATGTCCAAGACCATTCTTCTGCCCGTTGCCCCCGACCATTCCGAGGCGCTCGCGCCCGCGCTCGAGGTGGCCCGCAAGCTGGCCGATCCGGGCGCGAGCATCACCGTGATCGCCGTGATCGAAGCGGTCCCGATCTACGTCGCCGCGGAACTGCCCGAGGCGATTTTCGCGGAGACCCGCGAGAACGTCGAGAAAGAGCTCAAAGGCTTGCTGGCCGATGCGCCTGACGTGAAACTCGACGTCGTCACGGGGCATGCGCCCAACACCATTCTTGATCGCATCAAGGAGGATGGCGTCGATCTCGTGGTGCTGCGCTCGCACAAGCCCGGGCTCCAGGACTGGGTGATCGGGTCGACCGCCGGACGCGTCGTCCGACACGCACCCTGTTCGGTTCACGTCATCCGCTGATCCGGGTTTTCAAACGAAGACGGCGCGGGCCCTTTGAGGCCCGCGCCGTTTCTTGTCGTGTGATGTGCTGTTCAGCGCCGATCAGATCCGGGCTTTGCCGCCGCGCGGTCCGGCGATCAGCCAGGCGATGAAGCCCAGAACCGGCAGGATGATGATCACGAGGGTCCAGATGAGCTTGGCGAGCGTGGACGCGCCGGAGGTCAGGACCTGGTAGATGGCGTAGATGTCGAGGACGAGGATAATCAGTCCGAAGATGCCGTATTCCATAAGGTGTCTCCAAAAGGTGCTTTATGGTTGTTGGCGGCAAAACCACTCAGGACTGTAATTTGTTCCACGGATTCCACCGAATGTGTCTCGGGTCGGGATTTCGTGTCTCTCGATCCACATCTGGAGGCGGTCTCGGGCGAGATCGGAACCAGGACCGCTCTCAAAGGTTTCCACCCCAACAGCGCCGCCTGCCGTGAGCAGAATGTTCCGGATATGCGCGAATGGAATTGAAGGGAATAGAGATGAAAAAAGGTACACTTATCGTCGGGGCCATCGTTGTCCTGCTCGTCGCGTTCTTCGCGTTCTACATGATCGACGTGGACGTCACCCAGGAAGCCGAACTGCCTGACGTCGATGTCAGCGTCGAAGGCGGACAGATGCCCGAGGTGGACGCGGATGTCGGCTCGATCGAGGTCGGCACCGAGACGGAACAGGTCACCGTTCCCGATGTGGACGTGAGCGTCGAGAGCGAAGAGGTCGACGTGGAAGTGCCGTCGATCGACGTGCAACCCGCCGGCGAATAATTTCGTCCAAGACATGGCCCTTGGGGCTGGAAAGGGCATCGCCGACCGTCGGCGGTGCCCTTTTTTCCATTCAGAAGCCGAGCCGATTCAAACGGCCTATCACTTTGCGAAAGACGACCGGCGGCAGAACATCCTCGAGAATTTCACGCCGCTTGGTCTGCCGATCCGCCTGGTCCTTCGTTCCGGGGCGCGGCTTGAAGAGCGTGGTGTGCGACTTGCGATCCGCGCTCCAGGTCGCGGTGTAGTAATAGAGGGCCATCGACATGCGCGGCTGCCCCTCGGGATGGTTCACCGTCTCGGGATTGCCGTGCCAAGTGTCGGAGCCGGTGTTGAAGCAGACCATCCGGTTGTAGAGCGGCACGAAGCTCTCGACCTTCTCGGTCATGTCGGTGTTCCAGATCTCGAAGGACCCGCCATATTCGGCTTTCCAGTCCTTGTTGAGATAGATCAGCACGTTCAGCCGACGCTCGAGGTTGAGCTTCTGGTTGTGGTTGAAGTCGGCATGGATATCGAGATGGCCGCCATTGGCGACCACGTGGATGCCGCCGCCGGCGAAATACGGATCGGGGATCAGGCCCTGGATGCCGGTCAGCTGCTCGAGAAACAGCAGGAACGGACGGGAGTTCAGCGCGTAGAACACCGAGCGGGTATAGGGAGGCAGGCGCTCGGGCAGGTACGAGGTCTTCAGCTTTTCCTGCGGTCGGTCGAAGCTGCTTTCCGCTTCGGGCAGTTGCGCCATCTCGGCGCGAACCTTCTCGATCACCTCTTCGGGCAGGAAATCCTCGAAACTGCCATAGGGGTAGGGCGCGCGGGATCGGTAGGCGTCCCCCGCCGCGGCACCGGCCGCCTTGGCCGTAGCGACATCCATCTTGAGCGTTTCGGGGTCCAGAGAAATGACCGACATAAGAATACCTTTCGCAACCACAGTCCGACGCATCGGACCGCGGCAGTTTACGCGGCTTGAGGATTCGAGAAATACGCCGTCGCGGAAACAATAACTCTGTGGTGTTTCGGCAGATCCTCCTGAAACTGCCCGCTGTCCGAGACCGTCAGAACGGGTCGGCGCGGCTGGTGAACGGGTCGTCCGGCGCGATGGACCGGCCGCAGTCCATCAGTTTCAGCAACGCGGCTTTCGAACCCGCAAGAGTGAAGGTCGCGATCCGGCGCTCGTCCTGGTTCATCACCTAGACCGCGCGTCCCTCGGCGATCTGGTCCAGAAACTCGACCGATTTCGCTGCGTCGGGCAGCCTCATCGATACGCTGATCTCACCCGCGTTGCCGTCGATCACCCAGCGGTCGTAATCGACATCGACCAGGAACCGGACCGGTCGCGGACGCAGGCTCCAACTTCCGTCGAAGACAAACAGAGACAGCGATCCATGTCCGTAGGATGTCAGGCTCAGCGTTTGACCATAGCGGTTGGTTGTCCGCGCCGCGCACCACAGATTGCCGTCCGAGGTGTCATGGGTCATCTCGACCAGCCACGCCTTGTGCGAAAAGAGCGTCCGGGTCTCGAAAGCGGCCGCCGCAGCCCCGGCGGTCAAGGCCGCTACAAGCGCCACCGCGAAAAACGTCAGGTACTTCACACCGTCTCCTTTGCCCCGATCCGAAGCTGGCAGAGATGTGTTGAGATAGCGTTACCGCTTCTTGCGACGCTGCACGTTTCCGCCGCGCTGACCTGGACGTCCGGCGGTGGACCGTCCCTTCGATTTCACGGCTTCTGCTGACGCTTTCTCGACCGCTTGCTGCCGCGCGAGCGGATCGTCCGACACCGCAAGGTCCACGGCCTCGAGCCGCTTGACCTCGTCGCGCAGCCGCGCGGCTTCCTCGAACTCGAGGTTCTCCGCCGCCTTGCGCATATCGGTCCGCAACCCTTCCAGCACCGCCTGGAGATTCGAGCCCTGCCGCGCGTCGTCGATCTTGGCGGTCACGCGGTTCATGTCGACATCGCCCTGGTAGAGGCCCGCGAGGATGTCCTCGACGTTTTTCTTGACGGTCTCTGGGGTTATGCCGTATTCTTCATTATAGGCGATCTGTTTCTCGCGGCGGCGATCGGTCTCGGCGATGGCGCGTTCCATCGAGCCGGTGATGCGGTCTGCATACATGATGACGCGACCCTCGGCATTCCGCGCGGCGCGTCCGATGGTCTGGATCAGCGAGGTCTCGGAGCGCAGGAACCCTTCCTTGTCGGCATCGAGGATCGCGACCAGCCCGCATTCGGGAATGTCGAGGCCCTCGCGCAGCAGGTTGATACCCACCAGAACGTCGAACGCGCCGAGACGCAGGTCGCGCAAAATCTCAATCCGTTCAATGGTATCGATGTCGGAGTGCATGTAGCGCACGCGGATGCCCTGCTCATGCAGATACTCCGTCAGGTCCTCGGCCATGCGCTTGGTCAGCACGGTGCAGAGGGTGCGGAAGCCGTCGGCCGCGACGCGCCGGATCTCGTCCAGAAGATCGTCGACCTGCATCTCGACGGGCCGGATCTCGACCTGCGGATCGAGAAGGCCTGTGGGGCGAATGACCTGCTCGGTAAAGACGCCGCCCGTCTGCTCCAGCTCCCAAGCCGCCGGGGTGGCCGAAACGAAGACCGATTGCGGTCGCATCGCGTCCCATTCCTCGAACTTGAGCGGGCGGTTGTCCATGCAGGAAGGCAGACGGAACCCGTGCTCGGCCAGGGTGAATTTCCGCCGGTAGTCGCCCCGATACATGCCGCCGATCTGAGGCACCGACACGTGGGATTCATCCGCGAAAACAATGGCATTGTCGGGGATGAATTCGAACAGCGTGGGCGGCGGCTCGCCGGGGGCGCGGCCGGTCAGGTAGCGGGAATAGTTCTCGATGCCGTTGCAGGAGCCGGTGGCCTCGAGCATCTCGATATCGAAATTGGTGCGCTGCTCGAGACGTTGCGCCTCGAGGAGCTTGCCTTCGCCGACAAGCTGATCGAGCCGCTGCCGCAGCTCCTTCTTGATGTTGATCACGGCCTGGTTGAGCGTCGGGCGCGGCGTGACGTAATGGCTGTTGGCATAGATGCGGATGCGGTCGAAACTGCCGGTCTTCTCGCCTGTCAACGGATCGAACTCGGTAATAGATTCAAGCTCTTCCCCGAAGAAGCTGAAGCGCCAGGCGCGATCTTCGAGGTGGGCCGGAAAGACCTCGAGCACATCGCCGCGCACCCGGAACGAGCCGCGCTGGAAGGCCTGGTCGTTGCGGCGATATTGCTGCGCCACCAGATCGGCCATGACCTTGCGCTGATCGTATTCCTTGCCGGTGAAGAGGTCCTGCGTCATCGCCCCGTAGGTTTCGACCGAGCCGATGCCATAGATGCAGGAGACCGAGGCCACGATGATGACGTCGTCACGCTCCAGAAGGGCGCGGGTGGCCGAGTGGCGCATCCGGTCGATCTGTTCGTTGATCTGGCTCTCTTTCTCGATATAGGTGTCCGAGCGAGGCACGTAAGCTTCGGGCTGGTAGTAGTCGTAATAGCTCACGAAATACTCGACCGAGTTCTCCGGAAAGAAGCTCTTGAACTCGCCGTAGAGCTGCGCCGCCAGCGTCTTGTTGGGCGCGAGGATGATCGCGGGGCGCTGGGTCTCTTCGATCACCTTGGCCATGGTGAAGGTCTTGCCGGTTCCGGTCGCGCCGAGAAGGACCTGATCGCGCTCGCCGCTCCTCACCCCTTCGGAGAGTTCCGCGATCGCGGCCGGCTGGTCGCCCGCGGGCGCGAAACTGGTCTTCATCACGAAGCGCTGACCGCCCTCGAGCTTTTCGCGCAGCGCCACGTCGGGCGCGGGCGCGTGCAGGATCTGCGGCATCTGGTCGGGGCGGTTGTTGTGCATGTCGATCTCCGGCGGGTCTGTTCCATGTGCGGTCGCCGGTGCCTCGGGTCAAGCGCCGCGCGAAAGCCACCCTGCCGCCACATCACCGCCGCATTTCCCCGGGAAGGTTTCCTTGGGTTCAAGAACGATGTCCCCGCTGCCCAGAAAGGGCGCTCCTCCTCAGCTCTCCATTGTGATCCGGGGTCGTCCGGCACCAAAGGATATCGTCATGACCTATGTCTTTGACGGCGGCGCAGCACGCAAATTCGTGCTGGCGCGTTTCGCCGCCCCGCTTTTCCGCATCGTTTCTTCCGACGTCTCTCATCTGGCCGTCGAGCGCGTCGAAACCGCGCTCGACGCGCCCAGAACCTGCGAACTCCGCTTCGAGTTCGGGCAGACGCGCTGGGCCATCCGCGCCTACCGGATGTTCCGCCCCTGCGATCGCAAGGCCTATCGCCGCGACCGCGACGTGCTGCGCTACCTCGACGGCTGGTTCGGTGCGCCGCGCTATCTCCTGGGGCTCGACGCCATCGGCCTTCTGATCACGCGCAAGCCGCTGGGCCAGAGCGTCACGACAGCGCTCGCCACGGCCGATCCGCTCGCGATTGCCGAGCAACTGGGCGACTGGCTCGCGCGCTTCGACGCGGTGGCGCCGCGCCAGCAGGTGGCGGACAGCTGGGGCGATCACCTCATGGCCTTCCCGGGCGGCTTCGACCAGCGCACCCTGGCCGAAGCCTGGTGCAGCCTCAAAGCCATCCCGGTCCGCTCCGTGTCCCTGGGCGGCACCGCCGCGCGGATCGACAATCTCGTTCTGACGCGCTGCGGGTCGGTCGCAGCGCAGCGCTTCGACGCCTGTGACGCGAAACCGCGCGGCTGGGACGTGATCGAGGCCCTCATGGCGCTCATCTCCCGCACCGATGCCGACCCGCGCCAGCTCTCCGAGGCGATCCTGCGCGGCTTCAGCACCGCGGGCGCGCCGTCCCGCCTGGTCGAGGAATTGACCGAACTGTCGGAAATCGTGCTGCGCGCTCGCGCCCGCGCCGTCGCCGAGGGCCGCGTCTGAGGACCCGATTGAATAGCCCCGTGTATCGTGGACGCCTTCTTCGCTAATTTTGAGGCAAGGAGGCCATGATGAGCAGCAGCAAGTTCAGCGATGAGTTCAAGCGGGACGCG